>MSHL01000011.1:36294-36496 GCA_001941135.1 Ruminococcus sp. Zagget11 | reverse complement strand
ACACACACACACGGCATCACGGAATCAGTATTGGTAGTACGGAAACCGCTTATGAATGGCATTCATCTGCTTACCATTATAGCAGATTGTTATACATTTGTCAAGCCTTTTCTGTACTTGCTTAAAGTGGCAATACTCAGGAAAGGCTATTTCTCACACAAAAATGAGTGATAATGCTAAAGGCTTGACAATAATTTGGTTG
>MSHL01000011.1:0-36263 GCA_001941135.1 Ruminococcus sp. Zagget11 | reverse complement strand
CCGACGAGCTACCGAGCTGCTCCACTCCGCGTCACACTTATATAAGCACCCTGCTTGTCAAGGTGCTATATTATTATAGCGCAATGATTTCTCTTTGTCAAGGATTTTACGAAAAAATATTCTTTTTGTAACATATGACAATTTTTAAGAGAATAATTTATTGAAAATGTGCAATATGCTAAAATAAATCTCCACCTATTATGCTGTTTATCTTGACATCATACATAATGTGTGGTAAAATTGTTTTCAGTGACGGTGATTTTATAATGAAGATAGCTTTGATTACTACCGGCGGTACCGTTTCCTGCCAAGTCGGTGAGGACGGACTTGCGCCATGCTCCACACCGCAGTTTGCGCGGATACTGATAAATACGCTTCCCGACAGTATTTCCCGACAAATTGAAATTACTCCGATACCGCTTATGAACATCGACAGTACGAATAATTCTTCGGCGGAAATTAAGCGGCTGGCGTATGCGGTTGATGCGGCTTTTTCCGATTTCGACGGAATTGTCATTACCCACGGTACGGATACTATGGCTTACACGGCGGCAATGCTTTCCGCAGTGCTGAAAAATCCGCCTGTTCCCGTGGTGCTTACAGGCTCACAAAGACCTCTTTTTTCCTCCGACAGCGATGCACCTAAAAATCTTGCGGCGGCTTTTTCCGCTGCTGCGGATATTCGTTTTAAGGGCATATATATAGCTTTCGGAAACAGGGTAATTGCAGGCAGATTTGCCCATAAGTATGATTCCCTTTCGGATAATGCTTTTGTGTCTGTTAAGGAATATGCCGCGGAAATTGCGGATAACGGTTCACTGCCCAATATATTCCCCGAAAGGAATGAGGGAAAATATTCCTTCTGTCCCGAAATTATCCCCTATGCCGACAAAATCGCAAATATAACGGTTACACCCTATACTTCACCTGCGGTATTCAGTTCCTTGCGGCATTGTTCTCCAAAGGGATTGATTATAGAGGGATATGGATTGGGTGGGATTCCCGAGAAACTGCTTGATACAATATCACAGCTTGTTTCCGACGGCGTGACTGTGCTTATGATAAGCAATTGTCTTTACGGCGGTGTTTCCCCGTCTGTCTACGAGGTGGGAACAAGGGTACTTCGGACAGGCGTTATTTTCGGTGGCACTATGACCCTTGAAGCTGCTTTCGCCTACCTTGCGGAATATATCTTCAGCAACGAAAAAAGCCCGCACAAGGCTTGCACGGGCAGATAATAATAGTATACTATATGTATTTATTGCGGAAGTCTGAAAATTTCTCCCTCAAGTGCGGGTGTTGCACCAATGGCATTGGATTCATCGGTATCGATGTGCATTGCTCTTGCATAGTTGTTTGACACACGACATACAACATCCCCGAGAATAGCCTTTCTGTCAGGCGTATCCAGCTTTACATAAACCACATCCTTATCCTTTACGCCAAGCTCCTCGGCATCGGCGGGAGTAAGGTGAATATGTCTTTTTGCCACAATAACTCCTTCGGAGATTTCAACCTCACCGCAAGGCCCTACGATCTTGCAGCCTGCAGAACCGGCAACATCGCCGCTTTCTCTGATAGGTGCGGAAATTCCTATGGAACGTGCATCGGTTGCGGAAAGCTCTACCTGGTTGGCGCTTCTTACGGGACCTAAGATAGAAACGTTGGAAAGGGTTTTCTTGGGGCCTACAATGTCAACTCTCTGCTCGCTGGCAAACTGACCGGGCTGTGAAAGATCCTTCTTCTTGGTAAGCTCTGCACCTTTTCCGAAAAGGATTTCCAAGGTTTCCTGGGTAACATGGACGTGACGTGCCGATGTTTCAACAATAAATTTTTCAGACATATAATCTGACCTCCGTACTTTAGGATGTATCACATATTGTAATATTACGGCAGCTGCAAATGCTGTCAATATAATTATACCACTCCTGTCAAAATTGTCAATAGTCAAAGGAACGATTTTTTATGAAAGTATCTGATGTATATTCTGTCCTGGAGAAAAACATTTCAGCCGTTATTAAGGGTAAGAATGATATAATAAAAATGGCGGCGATAACCCTGTTCTGCGGAGGTCACCTGCTGCTGGAGGATCTTCCCGGTACGGGTAAAACCACCCTTGCCAAGGCACTCGCGGCATCCGTAAGCTGTGAAATGCGCAGAATACAGTTTACACCGGATTTGCTTCCCACAGATATTACGGGAGTAAATGTGTATGACCTGTCAAACGGCAGCTTCCGCTTCCGCAAGGGCGCGGTATTTACGAATATACTCCTTGCGGATGAGATTAACCGTGCCGCTCCCAGAACCCAGTCCGCACTGCTTGAGTGCATGGAGGAAAAGCAGGTAAGCTCCGATGGCGCCACCTATACCCTTGACAGTCCGTTTATGGTAATTGCAACGCAAAATCCCGTAGAAACACGGGGTACATATCCGCTTCCCGAGGCGCAGACGGATCGTTTCTTTATGCGGCTTTCTATGGGATATCCCGACAGGGAAAGCGAGGAAAGCGCTGTTCTGGAAAGGGTTTCGGGAAATCCCTCGGAAAAAGTGACCGCTGTGCTTACGGCAGATGACATTCTCAATGCCGCCGATCAGGTCAGCAGGGTATATGTTTCCAAATCCATTGCAGGATATATTTTGGATTTTGCCGAAAGAACAAGAAATGACAGCAGAATAAGTGTGGGACTCAGCACAAGAGGGGCAATTGCCCTTACAAAGGCTGCTATGGGTTATGCCGCCGTTTCGGGGAGAGATTATGTTATTCCCGATGATGTAAAGGCTGTTGCCGTGAATGTGGCGGCGCACAGACTGCTTGTTCAGCGCAGCGAAAGACTTACGGACAGGGATATTGTTGAGAAGATACTATCCGATATTCCCGTTCCCGAACAAACTGATATGGGAAAAGCGGAGTAAAAATGGAATTTGTTGCAGTAATCCTGATTGTGTTTGCGCTTTATCTGCTGGAAACACATATTTATCTGAAATACTGGTCAAAGGGACTGGAATATCGCTGCTACTTCACCGACAGCGAATGTGTCGAGGGCGATGAAACGGAGCTTGTAGAGGAAATTACCAATCGAAAAAGACTGCCTATTCCTTGGCTCAAAAGCGAATTTTCAGTCCCGGCTCCGATTGATATTATCGGTGCGCAAAGTGTTGTCACGGATAAGACAAGATTTTTTTCGGGGTATTTTTTTCTCAGAGGCTGCGGCAGAATAACGCGCAGACGCCGTGTTAAGCTGCTGAAAAGGGGAGTATACGGCATTGAGAGCATAGTGCTGGTGGCGTCCGATGTTCTGGGAACGCTTTCCCTATCAATGCCCGTGAATAAGTCCTTCTTTGACGGGAAAATAACGGTTCTGCCGCTTCCGTCACAAATAGATGAAGCATTGATGCTGAGCGAGGGCAGCGGCGGTGATGAGGTTAGGCGGTTTATTTTACCCGACCCGTTTCTGATTGACGGAGTGAGGGAATATGAATACGGCGATAATGCAAGGTTTATCAATACAGCCGCAACAGCCGCACAGGGCAGACTGATGGTGTCTAAATATTCGGCGGCGGCTATCGAAAAGGTGATAATAGTTCTCTTTACCTACGGACTTTCCGAATCGGATGCAGAGGAATGTGTAAAAACCGCCGCAGCTGTCTGTGATGAGCTGAATGGGAGATATTCCGAGTTTGCGTTGGCTTTTGAGGTTGACGGTAGGGTATTTCGTTCCGAATACGGNNGGGAACATGGACTTGATATGATGCGGCTGCTTGCCGGTGCTGATGTCAGCAGTCCGCTGCCGCCCGAAAGACTGTTGCCGGAAATTATCGCCGGATGTAACGCTGCTCCCGATACGATGTTGTGTATTACAGCGGTGGGAGGTTCAAAGGGGAATTATGATAAGGCACTGGAAATTGTGCAGGAATGTTCCGAAAGAGGAATATCCGCCGCGGCTGTCATGGGGAGGTCTTCACGGTGAAGATACTGAAATGTATAAAGTTCCTTTCCGTTTTTGTACTTCCTCTTGTATTTTATCCGTTAATGGCGCTTATTTCGGGAGCTGTTTATGATTCCCCGTATATAGCCGCGGCTTTTACCGCAGTCTTTCAGGTAATATGCTGTATGGGCTGGGGTTCGGCGGCATTGCTGGAGGATTTTACCGATTTGCACCCGCTTTTGGGGCGTGTGCTAAATACTGTGGGAGGAATAATTGCCGTTGCCGCTTTCATTGCCGCAGTGGAATATTCCGGTAAAAGCAACGGAGGGTATCTGTTTTTCGGAATTATAATTGCGGCTGTATCGTATCTGCTTGGGGGAAGAGCGATTGATAAGAACGATACCGATGTTATGGATTCACAGATTATTGCCATACACGCGGCGGCGGGAGTAATCAGCATTGCCATGCTGTACCTTACCCGCAGGGATTATTATACGGAGCTTTATATAGCCGCTTTTCTGATACAGGTAACGGTCTTTGCCTTTGCACAAAATCAGGATCATATAGGACAGCTTATGCGCAGAAGACACCATTCGGAAAACAGTATGCCCGATAAGATAAGGGGTTATAACGCTTTTTTGGTGGCAGTGATAGCAGCTGTGGGTCTTGTACTCTTTATCTTCCGAAAAAAGATAGCCGCCGCGCTGTCATTTATAATTAAAACCGCTGTGAAATGTATTGTTACGGTTATATTGTGGATCATAGAAATGATTAACCGTGTAAACGGCGGCAGCTACCGCAGCGATTATTCGGAAAATTATGCGGAGAGGGAGCAGTCCTATTCAGCCAACGGAGTAATTGACCTTGTTTTTGGACTGGTAATAGCGGCGGCTGTTATTTTCATATTTCTGAAATACCATAGAGCTATAGACGACTTTATTCAAAGGCTTATACAAAGACTGACGGAGTGGCTCAGATCCCTTGTTCATATCAAGACAAAGCGCAATGATAAAACCATTGTGGGATATGAGGATACCTATGAATACGTTTCTTTGACGGAATTGTCATCTCCTAAAGGGGAGAGGGCATACGGCAGGGGAAGAAGTATATCAAAATGGAAAAGGGAATGCAGAAAATACAAACGCTCGGAAAATACGGACTGTCTGCCCGTGTACAGGCTTGTGCTGAAAGGTGCAAGATTGTTGGGACAGGAGATACCCGAAAGCGCAACCTCTTTTGAAACGGCTGAAATAATATCGGCGCTTTTGCCGGAGTGTTCGGAGGAGATTACAAGACTTGCACAGGGCGTAAACAATGAAATGTACCGCGGCGATTACTCCGATGAGGATAAGGCTCGGATAAAAACCGACGGTTTCAGGATAATATCGGCGCTTGAGGAAATGATCTAAGCTTAAGTAAATTTGGTTTACACATTGTAAAATGTAGCTTGGGATACTTGACAACTTGGGATAAAGAGTATATAATAAAACTGTTTGAAGGCAGAAATTATGCCATAAAATTGATGCGGACAGATATCGGTTATATTGCCGAGGTGAGGGCATCATAACAAAAAGGAATGGGAGGATTGTCTTTGGCGGAAGCTGTTATTGAAGTGGGAAATATGGATAGCATTATGGAGCTGTTCGGCAGATTTGATGAAAATCTTAATTTTTTGCAGCATCGTTATGAGGTTGCTATACTAAGCAGAGGTAACGATATACGTATCAGCGGATCACAAGCGGATGTGGATCGCGCATCGGCGGTGATAAATACGCTGCTGTCCATGATTGGCAGGGGAGAGCATATCGACCGTCAAAGCATGAGCTATGTGGGGTCTATGGTTGACGAGGGCACTGCCGAGCAGGCGGTAAAGCTTACGGACGACGGTATATGCGTCACTCAGAGCGGTAAAATTGTTAAGCCGAAAGCCTTGGGTCAGAAAAGGTATATCGACTGTATATCCAAAAACACCATTGTTATGGGCGTTGGGCCTGCGGGCACGGGAAAAACCTATCTTGCCGTTGCAATGGCGGTAAAGGCGTTCAAGGCACACGAAACAAGCAGGATCATACTTACCCGTCCCGCCGTTGAGGCGGGAGAGAAGCTGGGCTTTTTGCCGGGCGATATGCAGAATAAGGTAGATCCCTATCTTCGTCCCCTGTATGACGCTCTTTTTGACATGATGGGTGCGGAAACCTTTTCCAAGCATATGGAGAAGGGTACTATAGAGGTAGCGCCTCTTGCCTATATGAGAGGGCGTACATTGGACGACTCCTTTATTATATTGGACGAAGCCCAAAATACCACCCGCGAGCAGATAAAAATGTTTCTCACTCGTCTTGGCTTTAACAGTAAAATGGTTATAACGGGTGACGTTACTCAAATAGATCTCCCTGATCCGAAAAAATCCGGACTTGTAGACGCCATAAACGTGCTGAAAAATGTAGAAGATATTGCAACGGTGCGTTTTTCCGAAAAGGATGTGGTTCGTCACAAGCTGGTACAGGATATTATCAAGGCATATGAAAAGGCTTATAACGATAGAAAGAGGTGACTGTTATGTCAAAGCTGAAGGTATATATAAAAAACAGTCAGAGAAAGGTGAAAATTCCCGTAGGTATGCGGCTGCTTGTGCGCAAGTGCTGTGCCGCCGTCCTTGCTTATGAGGGATTCGGCAGTGATGCGGAGGTAAGCGTTCTGTTTGTGGATAACAGCGAAATACACCGCCTTAATAAGCTGTACAGAAATAAGGACAGGGCAACGGATGTGCTGTCATTTCCCTTGGGTCAGGACGGACATTATGACGTAAACTGCGAAACGGGTGCGAAGCTGTTGGGCGACGTGGTTATTTCCATGGAAACCGCCGTTAAGCAGGCAAAAATGTACGGTCATTCTCTTGAAAGAGAGGTAGGCTTTCTTACGGTACATTCAATGCTTCATTTGTTGGGGTACGATCACGAAACCTCGCCGCTGGACACGGAAAATATGAGGAAAAAGGAAGAGGCTATACTCAGCGAGCTTGGCATTTCAAGGGATTCCACCTTTGTGGAAAATACATAAGCTTTATATTATGGAGGATGGATTATGCCATCGAAAACAGTGTTCGTTACAATTGCGGGAAGAGCAAATGCGGGTAAATCCTCGCTGCTTAATGAGCTTGTGGGAGAAAAAATAGCTATGGTAAGCGATAAGCCGCAGACAACGCGCACGAAAATAACCGGTATACTTACAAAGGGCGATATACAGTATGTGTTCATGGATACCCCAGGTATACAAAAGGCGAAAAACAAGCTTGGGGAGCATATGAACAAAACTGTCAGGGACAGCATTACCGGTATAGACTGCATTATCTATGTTTTCGACTGCACAAAGAAGATTAACGAGGGCGATATGATGATGATAAGGGCGTTTTCCGATTCGGGAGAAAACGTTATACTTGTGCTGAGCAAAACCGACCTTGTAAAGGATAAGAGCGTTGTAGCGGAGAGAATAGCCGAATTCTCGCAGCTTTATGATTTTGCGGCGGTTGTTCCCACAAGCATACCTCGGCATGAGGGAATAGAGGAGCTTATGGGCGAGGTTACGGCATTTGCACAGGACGGACCTCATTATTTCCCCGATGATTCCGTTACGGATCAGCCGGAGAGGGTTATTATGGCTGAAATTATCCGTGAAAAGCTGCTTTTGCTTATGTACGATGAGGTGCCCCACGGTGTTGCTGTGGGAATAGAATCCTTGAACGAAAGCGTTACAACGGCGGGAGAGGATATACTGAATATAGATGCGGTCATATACTGTGAAAAGGATTCCCATAAGGGAATGATTATAGGAAAGGGCGGCTCTATGCTCAAAAACGCAGGCAGGCTGGCACGAGAGGAATTAGAGAGCTTTTTCCGTATAAAGGTTAATTTGAAGCTGTGGGTAAAGGTCAAGGAGGACTGGCGCAACAGGGAGGGACTTATAAGAAACTTTGGTCTTTCAAACGATGGCAAATAATATAGTTATGCGGAAAGGGGCGGTCTGCTTTGCTGATAACCACGGATGGTACGGTTATTTCCAGACGTGAGGTTGGGGACAACGATGTGTTTGTCACCATTCTTACTCCCGACTATGGTCTGATAGAGGTATCCGCAAGGGGAGCAAAGAAATACACCGCCAAAAACGGCGGAGCGGTTCAGCTTTTTTCCGCGGCTAAATATTGCATCAGCGAGAGAAACGGCAGATATTATCTTGACAGCAGCGAAATAATATGCCTGTTTTACGATATAAGGACAAGCGTTGAAAAGCTGGCGCTGGCGTCCTATTTTGCCGATGTAATACGGTACAGCGCAACACAGGGGCAGACGGCAAGGAATATATACAGGCTTTACATGAATACTCTCCATTTTCTCGCCAACGGTCAGCGCAGCTGTGATTTTCTGAAATTCGTGTTTGAAATGCGAATGGCCTCGGAAATCGGTCTGCTGCCGGAGCTTATAGGCTGTGCCGACTGCTATCGTTACGAGGGAGTGCGGCTCTATTTTGATATACCGCAGGGAAAGGTGTTTTGCAGAGAACACCTTAAACGTCGCGGAGGTGCGCCCTACGCCGATGTAATAGAGATTTCATCGGGTCAGTTAGAGGCTCTGCAATTTGCCTGCCTTGCTCAAATGGACAGGCTTTTTAACTTCCGTGTGGCTGATAAGGCGCTGAACGTCCTTTGCTACATAAGCGAAAACTATCTTATTCGGCATTTTGATCATCGCTTTAAAACGCTGGATTTTTACAATACAACAATGGGAATTGACCATACGCGAGGTATATATTTTTATGAAGATGAATAGGTACTGTGAGGTGCTTGAGCTTCACAAGGTTCTGGCTATGCTTTCGGACATGGCTGAAAATGCGGAAACCAAACGGATGATTTCCGAGCTTTCTCCGTTAAGTGAGCTTGACGAGGTTAAGAGGGAGCTTGCCAAAACGGATCAGGCATTCAGGCTTTCCGTGAAGCAGGGTACTCCCTCCTTTTACAATTTCAAGGACATAAGGGGTTCGGTAAAGCGGGCTCAGTCGGGCGCAAGCCTGTCACTAAGAGAGCTTTTGGATATAAATTTGATGCTAAGGCAGATAAGCGCTTTGGATGAATACCGCTCATCCTGCGGTGAGGAGGAAATCCTGCTTGATTTCCTGTTTTCCGCGCTTTTGCCCAACAAATGGCTTGAAAAGAAGATTTCCGATGCAATTCTTTCCGAGGATGAAATTGCCGATACAGCCAGTGCGGAGCTTGGCTCTATAAGGCGTAAAATCGCCCGTGCGGGAATGAAAATAAGGGAAAGTCTGGATAAAATGATAAGGTCTGCGGAGATGCAGAAATCCCTCCGGGAGAATATCGTTACAATGCGTGACGGAAGATATGTTATTCCCGTAAAGGCGGAGCATAAGAGCAGCGTCAGGGGAATAGTCCACGCATCCTCTGCAACGGGTTCAACTCTCTTCATTGAGCCTGAGGCTGTTGTGGAGGCAAATAACGATATTCGTGTGCTGCAGGGTATGGAGCAGGAGGAGATAGAGCGGATAATAGCCGAGCTTTCCTCCGATGTGGCATCATGCGGTGAAGCGATTATTTCGGGATATGACGTCTGTGCGGAGCTGTGCCTTTATTTTGCCAAGGCAAACCTTGGTGCAAGGATGAAAGGCTGTATACCCATAATGTCCGATGATGGAGTTATTGTGCTGAAAAAGGCAAGACACCCTCTTATTTCTCCGGAAAGGGTAGTGCCTGTGGACGTTACTCTCGGTGAGGAGTACGGCACGCTGATTGTAACGGGTCCAAATACGGGAGGAAAAACCGTTTTGCTGAAAACCTGCGGACTTCTGTCGGCGATGGCTATGTGCGGAATGATGGTTCCCGCATCAGACGGTACACGGCTCTCGGTTTTCGACAAAATTCTTGTGGATATAGGCGATATGCAGAGCATTGAGATGAATTTGTCCACATTCTCCTCTCATATGAGCAATGTGGCGCAGATACTTTCACAATCGGACGAACACTCACTGATACTGATAGATGAATTAGGATCGGGTACAGACCCCGTGGAGGGTGCTGCTCTTGCCATTGCCATAATAAAGGAAATGATGTCAAGGAACAGCAGGGTAATAGTTACAACTCACTATCAGGAGTTGAAAATATTTGCCCTTGAAACCGAGGATGCGGAAAATGCCTCCTGTGAATTTGACGAAAAAACCATGCAGCCCACATATAGGCTGATAGTTGGATCGCCGGGAAAATCCAACGCATTTTCCATATCCGCAAGGCTTGGTCTGCCAAAGAGCATTATATCCGAGGCAAAGGCGTTGGTTTCCGATGATAACAGGCGTTTTGAGAATGTTATAGCACAGCTTGAAGCGTCAAGGCGAGCGTTGGACAGGCAGAATACGGAGCTTGCCCAATTGAAAAAGCAGCAGCAGTCGCTGAATGAAACTCTTGAAAAGGAAAAATCGGAGCTTGAGGCGAGGAAAGAGGATGAGCTTGAAAAGGCTCGTGTTCAGGCAATGCGGATTGTGGAAAGCTGCCGTGCCGAATCTGACAAGCTGATTGATGAGCTGACGCAGCTGCGTAAGGAAAAGGATAAGGCGGATTTCAGCAGTCGTGCCGTATCGGCAAAATTCCAGAGTAAATCCGTGCTTAATCGTATGTATAACGAGGCAAACCCCGTAACCGAGAGAAAGAGCGATGAATATGTACCGCCCCGTCCCTACAAGAGAGGAGACAGCGTTATGGTCGTTGACCTCGGTAAAAAGGGCATTCTTGCAGGAAATCCCAATGGGTCGGGTAATGTTTTCGTTCAGGTCGGAAATATGCGTACAAAGACCAATATTTCCCGCTTGCGCCTTTTGCAGGAGGACAAAAAGCAGCAAGCAGCTAAGAAGCCTATGTCAACAACAAGCAGAAGCTTTGCGGGAAAGGTAAATCGCAAGGCGAGCATGGAGCTTGATATACGCGGCTATGATGTTTTAAGCGGAATTGCCGAAACGGACAGCTTTCTCGATAATGCAGCCGTTTGCCATGTGGGGCTTGTCACCATTATCCACGGAAAAGGAACGGGACTTTTGAGGGACGGAATACGGCAGCACTTAAGAAATCACCCTCTTGTACATTCGTTCCGCAGCGGTGTGTACGGCGAGGGCGAGGACGGAGTAACCATTGTCGAATTAAAATAAAGTGTAGGGGGTACCCTTACACAAACGAGGCTGTGACACCGTAATCGAATATTCGGTGCCGCAGCCTCGGCTGTTTATTGCGGAAGTGGCAACATAAGCTCTGTTGCAAAAATGCCGTCCTCGTTCTGACGATTTATATATCCTCCGTATTTTTTCGATATGCGGTCAATGCGAAAAAGTCCGTAGCCATGCTCGCCGCTTTTTGTTGAGAGATAGCTGCTTCCGCGCTTATTTACTTTTCCCGCCGAATTTTGAATTGAAAGGTAAAATTGCCCCTTAAGCTGTCCTATGTAAATTCGTATAAATCGCTTTTCCTCCGGAAGTGTACCGCAGGCTTCAATAGCGTTATCCAAAAGATTTCCCATGACAGCGCAAAGCTCCACATCGGAGAGTACAAGCTTTTCGGGAATATTTGCCTTGACATTCAGGGAAATATTAAACCCTTGGGCGGTGGAAAGCTTTGAATTAAGTATCGCATCCGCCATGACGTTTCCGGTTTTTATAACGGTATCAACGGTATTAAGATCGTCCGCCAGCTGAGAAAGATAGTCGTCAAGCCCATCGTAATTTCTCTGCGAAAGCTGTATTTTCATATTCTGAATATGGTTGCGGTAATCATGCCGCCACCCTCGTACCTGTTTGTACATATTCTCTGTTTCGCGGATCTGATTTTCGATAAGCTCGCTTTGGAAACGCTCAATTCGGCGGTCAATAAGGTCGTACATTTTGCGCCTTACAAATAAAAACAGCACCGCTGCAAGGGCGGCAGCTGCTATCGTTATAAGGATAATCATTATAGCCCTCACGAAATTTATCCTCCCGTGTAAAAGTCAATAAACTGTCGGTTCACATCGCTGAACAGCCGCCTTGAAACGGGCAGCTCTTCTCCGTTGTCCAAAACGGCGGTATTTTTTCCTATGCTCCTTACAAACCTAAGATTTACAAGGTATGAACGGTGACAGTGTATAAGTCCCGTCACGTTCTCAAAGCTGCCCAGATTCATGCCGCAGTCAAGTGTGCCCTTATCGGCAAGGTGCAGCTGGATTTTTCGCCCAAAGGCTTCAATGTAGATAATACTGTCCGTGGGAATATGTAAAGCCCTGCCGCCGCAGGTAACGAGGATTTCCCGTGAGTGGGAGGAATATCTTTCAATGTATTTGTCAAGAACGCCATACAGTTTTTGCGGCGAGATGGGCTTTAGGAGGTAGTGCAGAGCCTCCACATCATATCCCTCGGACATATATTCGCTGTAGCCCGTGATGAAAATTATCGGCAGCATATCTCCTCTGTCACGCAGCTTTTTTGCAAGCTCCATGCCGTTGATGCCTTTCATTTCAATATCAAGCAGCAGTAAATCGCAGGGATTTTCGGGATAATCAAAGGAAAATTCCTCCGCATCTTCATATTCGGTTATTTGGAGGGAAAACGGCTTATCGGCACTCCAATCCGCAAGCATACGGCGCAGACCCTTCGTCTGTTCTCCGTCATCGTCACAAATAGCAAAGGTTAAACGCATTTTTCTTCCCCCCCCTCACCACTATTATACTACAATCCGTAACGGATTTCAATATTTATTTGTTGCCCGTGTTTACAGTGGGTTTATGCAAGAATTAAATAGGATACTCCCATTTTTCTGCGGCAGGTCGGGATATGAATTAATGCGCCGTGAAAAGGCGGGTAATGCACTGACAATTTATTCCATATAATAAAGTCTTTTTTTGTCAAGGTGCAAATAAACTGCCTGTCCGTCCCCCTTGTACTTTTGGCGAAAAGCCGCATTTTTGATAAGCATTTTTGCAATAACAAAATATCATAACTTAGGTAATCCAATATACATATATATTTTTTGAAAAATTTTTTCAAACCTCTTGCATTTTTTGTGCAATTGTGATATAATACTTCTGTCACCGATTTTCGGAAAACATATCGGTAAAATTTTTAGGAGGCTGATTAACAATGGCGTTAACAAACACTTATCTTGTAAACCTTATGGAAACAGTTAAAAAGCGCAACAGCGGTGAACCCGAGTTCATTCAGGCTGTTACCGAGGTTATCGAAACGCTTGAGCCTGTTATCGAAAGAAGACCCGATTTGGTTGAAGCAGGCGTTCTTGACAGACTTGTTGAGCCTGAAAGACAGATTATTTTCCGCGTGCCTTGGGTTGATGACAACGGCAAGGTTCAGGTAAACAGAGGCTACAGAGTACAGTTCAACTCTGCAATCGGTCCTTACAAGGGCGGTATCAGACTTCACCCGTCCGTATACATCGGAATTATCAAGTTCTTGGGCTTTGAGCAGGTATTCAAGAACAGTCTTACCACTCTCCCTATGGGCGGCGGCAAGGGCGGTTCAGACTTTGACCCCAAGGGCAAGAGCGACGGAGAGGTTATGCGTTTCTGCCAGAGCTTTATAACAGAGCTTTGCAAGCACATCGGCCCCGACACTGACGTTCCCGCAGGCGATATCGGTACAGGCGGACGCGAGATCGGCTATATGTTCGGTCAGTACAAGAGAATCAGAAACGAGTTCACGGGAGTTCTCACCGGTAAGGGCCTTACCTACGGCGGATCTCTTGCAAGAACAGAGGCTACAGGCTACGGTCTTTGCTATTTCACTAAGGAAATGCTCGCTGCCAACGGCAAGTCCTTCGAGGGTAAGACTGTTGTTATTTCCGGTTCGGGCAACGTTGCTATCTATGCAACCGAAAAGGCTACCCAGATGGGTGCTAAGGTTGTTGCTCTCTCCGATTCCAACGGCTACATCTATGATCCCGACGGAATTGACCTTGCTTGCGTAAAGCAGCTTAAAGAGGTTGAGAGAAAGAGAATTAAGGAGTATGTTTCCACTCATCCCAATGCTACTTATACCGAGGGCTGCAAGGGTATTTGGACCATCAAGTGCGACATTGCTCTTCCTTGCGCTACTCAGAATGAGATTGACGGTGAAAGCGCTGCAATCCTTGTAAAGAACGGCTGCTGGTGCGTATCTGAGGGTGCTAACATGCCTTCTACTCCCGAAGCTATCAACACATATCTTGCAAACGGAGTCCTTTACGGTCCCGCTAAGGCTGCAAATGCAGGTGGTGTTGCTGTTTCCGGTCTTGAAATGAGCCAGAATTCCGAAAGACTTTCTTGGACATTTGAAGAGGTTGACGCTAAGCTCCAGGGCATTATGGCATCTATCTTCAAGTCCTGCGATGAGGCTTCCAAGGAGTACGGAATGGCAGGCAACTATATGGTAGGCGCAAATATTGCGGGCTTCCTCAAGGTTGCTGAAGCTATGAAGGCACAGGGCTGCGTTTAATGTAAATTGATAGGAGGGTTAGTATGACTTTAAGAATCAATTCCGTTGAAAGCGGTATTGACCATATGGAATTTTCTTCGTACACTTTTCATGAACCATTGTATGTCAACGACCCCACTGTTGCACGCAAAACCGAGGCGCACGTTAAGTCAATGGCGGCAGGCTTTGCGGAGGAATGCGGAAAGCCGGTTCTTAACGGCTCAGACAGTAATGTTTCGTTTATTTCCGAGTCGGAAATAAGATAAATCCGCGTTTATACAGTAAATTAGGCATACTGCTTTTACCAAGGCAGTATGCTTTTTCCTTGTTATTTTCCACAACTTACAGCTTGATTTTTTGTATGCTTTGATGTATAATTAAGATAATCCCACAGGTACTGCAGACTGTGGGAAATAAGAGAAGGAGGTAAAAAACCAATGTGTAATTTCAATTTCGGCGGTTGTGATTTTTCCGCAATTCTTTCTTTCATAAGAAGCTGCTGCGGCTGCTAAGCCCGCTGATCCATAGTGCAGCTGCATAGTACGGTGTCGCTGCATATCTTTGTGGTATACTGACATAACATGACATATATTTTCTCCTAAATGCATAAAAGGGACGGTGCTGATTACCGACAGCACCGTCCTTTGCTTATGTTGCACCAATTGCGTTGTTGGGCTTGTGCCGGAAAGAATTTGGGGTACAGCCGCGATATTTGCGAAAGCTTTTTATCATGTGGCTGCAATCGGAGAAGCCTGTTTCCTGACTTATGTAATTCAGGTCAAAATCAGTGAACATCAGCAACTCCTCCGCCTTATATATGCGCATTTGTTCGATATATTCCTTGCAGCTCATTCCGTAAAGCTCACGGAACTTTTTGGCAAAGCAAGAATAGCTTAGTCCGCACTGTGCGGCGATATTTTCCACACGCAGCTTATCGGGGGAGGCACGGTCTATATATTTCGTCACCGTGTCAATGGTGAAATGATCCTTGTGCGCCAATACATTGCTGTCTATGGCAAGTCCCTGTGACAGCCAGCAGCGGATTATGCCGATAAGCAGTGTGTGTATCTGCGAGCGAATAACAGCATCATACCCGTAGGTTCTGCGATAGCATTCGTTGATGCAGATGTCGAATATTTTTTTACAATTAAGCATTTCACATTCGCTTTCGGAAAAGACTATGGACATATTGGCTTTTTCTGCGCATTTGAATACGCCGCTGTAGCTGTGAATGTATGATCCCGCCGTGCCTAAGCGGTTTAGGTCGAATTTAAATACACCGTATCGCAGCTGCATACCGTCTGCCGAGTAAATGGAGTGGACTGCACGGGGATGAAAAATAGCCATTTCACCCTCGGAGAGAGTGAAAATTTTATCGGAGCAGTGTATTTGGGCAGTCCCCGAAAACACAAGGATTATCTCCGCAAAATAATGCCAGTGAGGGCGCACGGGGAAAACCTCCGCCGATGTATCGAATATAAAGCACTCAATGGGACTGTTAAGAGAGTCGCTCTGTTCAAAAAGGTAATGCATATATTTTCCTCCGAAAATAGTTTTTTACAATTTTGGAATAATATCATTATATCATATTTTTTCGGAAAATGCTATACTTATCTTAAATTTATTTTGGGAGAATTGTCTTATGGATTATATAAAAAGCGTGACCTTTTCACCCTTTTCGCCAAAAGGAACATTGACAAAGAAGGAAACCCTGCAAAGCTTTGACCTTTGTATCGAAAGAACCGCCGCAAACAGCGTTATTATCGTACCAAACGGACTTCAGGATAATCCCCAGTCCGAGAAAATCGATTTTACATCCGATGCGTCCTATACACGGCAGGAGCTTAAGGATTTTACCGAATATGCCGCCGAAAGGGGAATTCCGGTAATATTGAAGCCTACGGTAAACTGCCGAAACGGTACGTGGCGTGCGCATATCTGCTTTTTTGACGAGGACGTTCCCTGTGAACCCAAATGGGGAAACTGGTTTAAGTCCTATACGGAATTTCAGCTGCATTATGCGGAAATTGCCGAGGATTTGGGCTGCGAAATGTTCATTGCGGGCTGTGAAATGGTGCAGTCGGAAAAACGTGAGGAGGAGTGGCGCAGGCTTATTGGCGATATAAAGCATGTGTACAAAGGTCCCGTTTCCTACAATACCAACAAGTATCAGGAGCATAATGTAAAATGGTGGGATGTCGTTGACGTTATTTCCTCCAGCGGTTATTATCCCATAAACGACTGGGAAAATCAGCTTGACAGAATTGAAAGGGTAGTAGAAAAATACAATAAGCCCTTTTTCTTTGCGGAGTGCGGCTGCAAGTCCGCAAGGGGCGCTTCGCTTGTTCCAAACGATTGGTCGGTAAGAGGGGAGCTTGCCCTTGATGAGCAGGCGCAGTGGTATGACGCTATGTTCACAGCCTGCGAAAAACGCAGCTGGGTAAGGGGCTTTTCTGTCTGGGACTGGTACGGCAGACTATATAAAGAGGAAAAGGCACTTTCGGACGATGGCTATTCCGTATTCGGAAAGCCTGCCGAAAAGGTTGTGAGGGATTTTTATGGCAAAAATTAAGGAAGAGCATATTTTCGCAGAAAAGCTTACATCGGATAAGGACATTGATGAGGACGTTCTGCTGAACAGCTTTAAGCAAAATCAAAACAACAGCCTGAAAACGCTGCTTGGACTTTATAAGGGTCAGTATTTTAAGCTGTTTTTGTCGGTGCTGCTTTTCGGGATAAAGCATACTCCCGTGTGGGTGCTGCCAATTGCTACCGCAAACATAATAAACGCCGCAGCAAGTCCCGATGAAAACACCGAGCGAACCATTCTTATCAATATGGCTGTTATGCTGGTGCTTGTGGCGCAAAACGTGTTTACAAACTATTTTCACACATATTTTTACGCAAAGGTAATCAGAAATGTTGAATGTCGGCTCAGAAGCACTATGGTAAGAAAGCTTCAGCAGCTTTCCATTACATACCATAATGAAATGCAGTCGGGCAGACTTCAATCAAAGATAATGCGTGATGTGGAGCAGATACAGAACCTGTCATCACAGATTTTTATATCCATACTAAGCATTATACTTAATGTAATTGTGGCGTTCGGAGTTGTAATTTCATCTTCAATGACGGTTTTTCTCTTTTTCCTCGCTACAATACCGGTAGCCGTTTTTATCAGGCAAGTATTCAAAAAGCGGATAAATACACAGAACAAGGATTTCCGTAAAGAAATGGAGGAAACCTCTGTAAAGGTTATGGAAATGGTGGAGCTTATTCCCGTTACAAGGGCACACGCCCTGGAGGAAACGGAAACCACCAAAATGAATTCGCAGCTTAAAAATGTGGAGGAAAAGGGCTTTAAGTTAGATGTTACCCAGTCCTATTTCGGCTCGGTAAGCTGGGCGGCTTTCCAAGGCTTTCAGGTGCTATGTCTTGCATTTACGGGGTATCTTGCGGCAAAGGGCACTATACTCCCCGGCGATGTGGTTATGTAGTGGTTATGTATCAGACCTACTTTTCTACCATTGTGAATCAAATAAGCGGAATAGTTACACTTATACCGATTATTTCCAAGGGACTTGAGTCGGTAAATTCCGTGGGAGATATTCTCCTTTGTGCCGATGTGGAGGACGCTAACGGTAAAAAGAAAAAGAGAGTCAAGGATGTTAAAGGTGATATCGAGTTTAAGGACGTTTGCTTTAAGTTTAAAAATTCGGATTCACCTGTCATCGACAATATGAGCTTTTCCGTAAAGCAAGGGGAAACCATAGCCTTCGTGGGCGCATCGGGAGCGGGCAAAACCACTATACTTAATTTGGTTATCGGCTTTTTAAGAGCGGATTCGGGAAAAATCCTTATAGACGGGCAGTGCATAGACGACTTGAATCTGCAAAGCTACAGGCAGCATATTGCCGTCGTTCCCCAAACGCCTATACTGTTTACGGGAACTATTCGGGAAAATATTACATATGGTTCCGATGATATAAGCGAGGAATTTCTCAACGAGGTTATCAGGTCTGCTAATTTGGAGGAGCTTATTGAGTCTTTGCCGGAGGGACTGGAAACGAAAATTACCGAGCACGGCGCGAATCTTTCGGGAGGACAGCGGCAGCGAATTTCTATTGCAAGGGCATTTGTCCGCAGTCCCAAAATACTTATCCTGGACGAGGCAACCTCTGCGCTTGACACAATCAGCGAGAAGAAGATACAGGACAGCGTTGACAGACTGGTTAAGGATCGCACAACGTTAATAGTGGCGCACAGGCTTTCCACCATAAGAAATGCGGATAAGATTGCCGTTGTGGGCGAGGGCGGTCTGCTTGAATTCGGGTCTTACGATGAGCTTATGGAAAAGCAGGGCGAATTTTACAAGCTGCGCGCGCTGCAGGTATAGGAGAATGATTATGGCAAATTCATCAGATAGTTACTTCAAAAATCGTGAATATACAAATAAGAAATTTCCGTTACATATCTTTGTAAATCAAGTGGGATATCTGCCGCACAGTGAAAAGCGGGCGGTAATAACATTGCCCGCAGAGGACTTTTCCGTGATAGATGAGCAGGGTAATATCTGCTTTGAGGGGAAAGCCGTGCATTTCGGCATTGACGAGTGTTCGGGCGATGATGTGTATATTGCGGATTTCTCCTCACTTACCCTTTCGGGAAAATACCGTGTTCGGGCAGCGGGGGAAACGTCCCTTGAATTTTGTGTGGGAGAAAATGTTCTTGACCGCACTCTTAACGCTGTAACGAAAGCCTATTATTTTCTCCGCTGCGGCTGTCCGCTGGAGGAGAAATATGCGGGAAAATTCACCCACGGGAAATGTCACGGCGAAAGGGCGGTTCTCTGGGAGGATAACAGTGTTTCCCTTGACATCTGCGGAGGCTGGCACGATGCAGGGGATTACGGGAGATATGTAACCGCCGCCGCCTGCGCCGTGGCACACCTGCTTTATGCCTATAAAATGTTTCCCGAAAAGCTGAAAGGATTAAGCTTGAATATCCCCGAAAGCGGAGCTTTGCCCGATATTCTGGGAGAGGTGAAGTATGAGCTTGAATGGCTGTTGAAAATGCAGCGGGAGGACGGGGCAGTGTACCATAAGGCAACCACACAGCACCATGCCGCCTTTGTAATGCCTGAAAATGACGTAAATCAGATGTATGTACTTCCCGTATCAACTATGGCTACAGCTGATTTTGCCGCCGTTTGCGCCCTTGCCTCAACGGTTTATAGAGACGAGGATCGTGAATTTTCCGAAAGGCTGTTGGCTGCCGCGGCGAATACCTGTCGCTGGTTGGAGGATAGCCCCGAATTTATCGGATTTGAAAATCCCGACGGCTGTCACACGGGTACTTACGGCGAGTGGACGGACAAGGATAATCGTTTTTGGGCTTGGGCGGAAATGTTTGCTGCTACAGGCAACGAACATTACCATGAAAATATGAAAAAAGCTCTCAAAGAAGAATTTCCCCTTACCGCCTTAGGCTATGGTTCTGTGGGAGGATTCGGAGCGCTAAGCTATCTCCTTTGCGGACGTAACTGCTGTGATAAGGCACTTACGGAAAAATTCACACAGGCTTTTAGGGCGGATGCCGAAAGGCTTGCACATATTTCCGATAAATGCGGATACGGCGCGGCAATGGACGAAAGAAGCTATTGCTGGGGAAGCAATATGAATCTTATGAAAAGGGGAATGGTTTTCGCAATTGCTGATTATCTCGCCCATTCGGATAAATACAGGACATATGCACAGCGTCAGGCTGATTATCTCCTTGGAGTAAATGCCACAGGGTACAGCTATGTCACAGGGATAGGGGATTTTTGCTGCAACTATCCTCATCTGCGCCCTGCCTATGCGGACGGTATAGAGAAATGTATTCCCGGAATGGTCAGCGGAGGGCCTAACGGACGCCCATGTGATCCCGATGCGATTGCTCTTGTGCCCAAGGGCACACCGCCCATGAAGTGCTTTGCGGACGATGTGGGCTGCTATTCTCTGAATGAAATTACTATCTACTGGAATTCTCCCACAGTGTTTGTCCTTGCGTATATATCATAAAGAACTGACAATTTTTCTTCGGCGGCAGGGGACGTATTTGTAGTATTTTTAAGTGGGAAACGCTTGCAATTACGTCGATATTATGTTAAAATATAAGGGCAGTGTGAAATAAACGCTGCCCTATTGTCGTGCAATCATACCGGAGGAGGAAATGGCATGAATTACATAATTTTCGGCGGTACAGGCTTTATTGGCACTCATCTTATAAACCTGCTTTAAAGAGGAGGTTGTCACGGATGAGGATAAAATTTATGCGGCGGATATTGTTATGCCCGGTGAAGAGGGAGTCGTTCCCGGAATTGTGGACAGAATAGAGGGCGTGGAGTATATACGCTGCGATGTCCGAAATCCGATTGATTTGGGAATAGAAACGACTGACAGGGATATAATATTTAATCTGGCGGCGGTACACAGAACCCCCGGTCATAAGGACATAGAGTATTTTGAAACCAACATTCGCGGCGCTGAAAACGTCACGGACTATGCGGAGAAGCAGGGGATTAAAAGAATGCTCTTTACAAGCTCCATTGCGCCCTACGGCCCTGCGGAGGAGCTGAAAGAGGAAACAACGCTTCCGACACTCGAAACACCCTACGGCATAAGCAAGCTTGTGGCGGAAAAGATACACGAAAAATGGCAGGTTAAGGATTCCTCACGGGAGCTTACCATTGTTCGCCCCGGAGTTGTTTTCGGCAAGGGTGAGCATGGCAATTTCACAAGGCTTTACTGGGGAATAAGAAAGCGTTATTTTGTCTACACAGGCCGAAAGGATACCATCAAGGGCGGTATCTATGTAAAGGAGCTTGTCCGATTTTTCAAGTACCGCATGATTGATGGCAGCTATCCCGGAAGCGATATATTCAACTGCACCTTTGAGCCTGCCTACACCATAGAACAGATTGTTGAAACCATGAAAAGAGCCACAGGAATGAAACGGCACACCTTTCAGCTTAATGGAAAGCTGCTTATATTTGTGGCGAGCATCATAGGACCACTCGGCGGCAAAAAGGTCGGTATTCACCCCGCACGGGTAAAGAAGCTTATGGTGTCAACCAACGTCAGCGGGAAAAAGCTTATGAACAGTGGATATCATTTTCGGTACAACCTTGAGGAGGCTATTGAGGACTGGTTCAATGACTGTAGTCGTGAGGGACTGGTGTAATTTACCTTGCTGCTAAAAAAGGCTTTAAGCCTTACAGTTATAGTTTATTAATAAGGCGTTAATAACATTTTGGGACATTTGCGTATATTATTGTTTTTTGCTCAATTTAACTGCAGCTATTTGACGAATGTCACAAAGTTTGAATAGATTTATTGACAGAAGACCCTGTTATGGTGTATAATTATAATAAGCAGCAGTGAAAAACGGCGGTTTTGTTGTCTTATTTAACAAAAAAACGGTCGGCGTACTGCGGGCTTGTGAATTTAGAATCATGGTGTGCGTTTGTTCAGGGAGGCTATCGCATTATATAATGGCACTTTCCAAGGATGCTAAGAAAGCATATAAAAAGGCTGTAAAAAACAAGAAAAAGAAAAAGCACGGTCATTGGCTGCTTATACAAAAGGGTGACGGCTTCAAGGAGATATGCTCCAAGCTTTTCACGCAGCTTGCAGTGCTGGTTCTTGTGGCTTGCGGCGTAATTCTTGTAAATGAGTTCAGGCTTTCCTTTTCCGCACAGCAGCTTAACAAGACGCTTAAGGAGCTTTATCAGTCCTATGTCGATACCCATGTTTCGGGTACGCTGCTATCCGGTGCGGAGCAGCTTCTTGCCATTAATTCGGATACGGTGGGATATGTTTCCATAAGCGGTACTGAGGTGGATTTTCCCGTTGTTCAGACGGACGATAACAGCACCTACCTGACTACTGCCTTTGACGGTTCAAGCAACAAGGCGGGGACGGTGTTCCTTGATTACAGGGCAGTGCTTACAGCTACAAGGCGTTCTGATAACCTTATCCTTTACGGTCACAACCAAAGGGACAGGACAATGTTCGGCAGTCTGAAGGACTATAAGAACAGCTTGGAGCATTACTGCGAATACCCGACTATTACCTTTAGCTCCAACTATGAAACGGACGTTTATAAGATTTTTGCGTATTTCGTGGTGGAAACAAGTGCGGATCAGACTTCTGACGGAGTTGTTTTCGATTACCAGAATTATATAGATCTTCCCGACAGGGATAGGTATGACAACTTCATTTCCAATATTATGGAGCGCACACAGATTATAACCTCCGTGGATACGGAATACGGCGATGAATTTCTTACCCTTTCCACCTGCAGCAGCGAGTTCAGCGATTCGCGCTTTGTTGTGTTTGCGAGAAAGACAAGAAAGGGCGAGGAGGAAACGGTGGATACATCCGCTGCTTACCTCAATCCGAACGCAAGGGAGCCGGATTGGAATACAATTTTCGGATAAACCTTGGGCAGTTCGTTTCATTTTGATATAGGGCAAGGAGCTTGTTATGAGCAGCAGGGAGAATGATAAAAAGAATATACTGATTATTGTTATAGCGGCTGTGGTTTTTTTTGCGGCAATAATCGTTTTTTTGGTGTGTTATTTCAACGGGCGGGATAATTCGGAGGATGCGAGTGCTGATCTCACCGAAAGGCAGACGGAGATTATAACACAGAGTGAAACCACCACAGAGGCGACTACCGAGGAAACTACCGCTGAAATCGAGGCTACAACCGTGCTTGAACCCCTTGAGGTTTTGAAATCCATGCAGTCGTATCTTGACCAAAATTCCGATACTGTGGGCTGGATAAAGGTTGATGGGACAAGTATCAACAATGTCGTTGTCCAGTGCGATAACAACGATTATTACCTTGAACATGACTTTAACGGAAATTACTCCCAGCCGGGGACGATTTTTGCCGATTACCGCTGTGTGGTGAGCGATTACAGCTTCAACCAAAGTGATAATATTATCATTTACGGTCATAATCAGGCTGACGGTACCATGTTCGGAACGCTCCAAAAATACAAGGTGACCAAGCAGAATACAAGCAGATTTGATTTTTACCTTGAACACCCCACGTTCACTTTCTCTACTCTTTACGAGGAGTATACCTATAAGATAGTGGCAATTTTCATTGCGGAGGCTGATACCTCGCAGACTCGTGACGGTGTTATTTTTGATTATCATAATTACATACTGTTCGGCGCTAACGGAAGAACGTATGATATGTTCATGGATAATATCAATGAACGAACCGAGATAATAACAGGCGTTGATGTTCAGGAGGGAGATCAGTTTATGACACTTTCCACCTGCAGCAACGAATTTGAGCCGTCAAGGTTTGTGGTTATCGGCAGAAAGGTGCACGAGGGTGAGGATCCTACGGTTGATACCTCACAGGCATACCTTAATACCGATGCCAAGGAGCCTGACTGGGACTTTATATATAGCTGATACAAGCCTTTAGGAAAGGATGAATTTCTGTATATGTCTGAGGAAATAAAGCCAACAGATTCGGCATCGTCCGACAGCACCGCGCCCGTTGGCGGGAGTGCTGAGCAGGACTATTTCAGCAATCTTGTTTCCGATTATTCTGCGGATCAATCGGACGGTAATTCTCAGGAAGAAACTATTGTTATGAAGAATTTCTCCGAATTTTTCAATGATGCGGCAGCATCGGGTGAGGGATTTGAGAGCACCATAGACAGTACCATTGACCGTGATGAGCTGTCGGAGGAGGCGGCAAAGCCGATACGCTTTACCGAGCCTGTCACCGATGAGAACGGAATGATTGTTATATTTGATGAGGAAGCCGGTATAGATGCTGTGGATTCGGCAGGTGAGGTTATAGCCGCAATGAGGAATTCCGAGCAGGGCAGTGCCGATGAACAGGATAGCAATGTGCTGCGGGAGGACATGGACGCTGCCGATGCAGGCGGGTCTGACATTGTGTCGAACAGTGAAAATGCCGTGTTGTCCGACGACGGTGCGGTTGAATTTCGTGACGAACCCGATGAATCTCCTATCGATGAAGAGGATGCGGAGCTTATCGATTCTTTCAAGGATCTTGCCTTTGACAAAAGTCAAGTTCTTGTGAGCACCGATGTCCCCGCGGATGACGATGAAATAAAGACTCCGGAGCATTTTTCCGAAAGTGACGGCAGTGACAGCGCAGGCTTTCTTGCTTCCTTTTTCCCGCATAAGGGTGACAGTATCCCGGAGATATTGAGAAAATGCGTGTTTATCGTTGCGCTTATAGTCTTTATAGCAGCGGCGTTTATGCTGATAAGTACGCTTGTTCAGTCCAGAGAGGCTGTTATCGAACAGGACGAAATAATGTCCGTGTATGAATCCATTGTTTCCACTACCGTTGAAACAACCGTGAACGAGGAGGGCGTTGTCGTTACCGTTGCACCGTCCGAAACACAGTCACACGAGGAGCGGGTAGAGGCTAATTTCGATATTATCGAGTATTACCAGAAGTATTCCGAGGACTATGTGGGCTTTCTTGAGGTTTCAGGCTGCAACATTATGTACCCTGTGGTTCAGGGAGATGATAACGAATATTATCTTACCCATACCTACACAGGCAGACAGAACAAGGCCGGATCGATTTTCCTCGATTACCGCTGTACCATAACGGAGGAGGTTTCTCCCAACCTCGTTATTTACGGTCATAATCAAGAGGACGGCACAATGTTTGGCAAGCTGAAGCTCTACAAGGATAATTGCTCTTTCTATAAGTACAACCCCTTTGTTACATTCAGCACGCTTTACGATGTGAATGATTATGTTATTTTCGCTTACTTTGTTACCAATGCCACTGCCGAGAACGATATCAACGGCGAGGTGTTCCATTATCACGATTATATAGATGCTTTGAGCGATGAAGCTACCTTTAATTGGTATATGGAAGAGGTATACGAAAGAAATCAGATCATTTCTCCCGTAGACGTTGAATATGGCGATGAGCTGCTTGTGCTTTCAACCTGCAGCAGTGATTTCAGCGAGGCGCGCTTCGTGGTATTTGCCCGTAAGATACGTGACGGTGAGAATAAATATCGGTTTGATTTTTCGTCAACCGTCATGAATCCCGATGCAAAGATTACCGATATGGACGAGGCGATAAGCCAATCTGTTTCCGTAAGCGAATCAATTTCCGTAAGCGAATCCGAATCGGAAGCCGCAACGGAAACATCCGTGAATATTATAACGATTATACCTGAAATGTATAATCCCAACGATACTATCACCACCGAAACAACTACGGTAACCGAGACTACAACTACTACGGCGGCCACGGCTGCAACGGGAACGGGATCGTCACTTTCGCTTGCCACCACAGTTAACGCCGAGGAATCCAGGGCTGCTGCGGAGCAATCCAGGGCGCAGTCCATAAAGGAATCACTTGCCGCAAATCCTAAGAGCAACGACGACGTTACCACAACTCAGACAACCGAATCCGTCACGGAGGTTCCTGCGGATGCGGGCGACACGGAGGATAATGAATAGAGGCGTTTGAAAATTGCTGATTAAGAAACAGAGGTAATGGTTATATATGTCCATGAGTGATGAAGCAAGGGGTACTCCCAAGCATATGCAGCATGGGGACAAATCGCATACCAAGCCTAAAAAGAGCTTTAAGGAGCGATATTTACCGCAGAGGGGTGATAGCTCGTCGGTGATAGCTAATAAAATAATAGTTATCATTGCGGCAGCAGTCTTTGTAGTATGTATGGTTATTCTCGCAAACTACTTTTACCGTTTATACGAGGCTAAAAAAAATAACAGCGACTTGAAATCCATTTACCAGTCTGCACAGCAGAAAACTCTTATACAGATACTCCCCACAGACAGTGAAACCGATTCCGATTCATCAAGCGGAGAGGTGCAGTACATAACTGTCGGCGGCGAAGCTGAAACGGATGAGGATGAAGAGGTGTATTCCACCGAGCTCCTTATTGCCGCGCAGGAGTTGCTTGCTATCAATTCCGATACTGTGGGATATATAGAAATTCCCGATTGCTTGTATGAGCCTGTGGTTCAGACCGAGGACAATGATTACTATTTGACCCATAATTTTTACGGTCAGGTGCGTTCCGTGGGAACTTGCTTTGTTGATTACAGGAACGTGGTTTACGGTAAGGATCGAAGTGACAACATTGTTCTCTACGGTCACAACAATAAAGACGGTTCAATGTTCGGAAATATGGATTATTATTCGTGGAATGCTTCCTATTGGAAACAGAATCCATTCATATACTTTAATACAAATTACTCCGAGGATATTTACGTTATCATATCTTCCTTTATTACAAATTCGGAGGCATCAAGTGATAACGGCAATCTCTTTGATTATTACAATTTCATTAACTTCAATGACGGTGACTACAGCTACGATAACTGGATTAAGGAAATCACCGAAAGAAGTATGATTATAACAGGCGTTGATGTGCAGGAGGGAGATCAGTTTCTTACCTTATCCACCTGCTCCTACGAGTGGGACGATGCGCGTCATGTAATTGTTGCCAGAAAGCTGCGTAAGGGCGAAAGCACCGATGATATCGATTTAACGCAGTTTCAGGTAAATTCAAATTCGAAATGGCCCGCCATATATTATAAATACAACGGCGGCTCATATATAGAGCAGGAATAAAGGGGCGGTCTGCATTAAGGGAATCTGTTCCCTCGCCCCTCCTGCTTTAAGCTGTGAAGAAAAAGAACGAGTTACGAAAGGAATAACGCCATGAAACACAGAGCCGTTCTCAACGGACTTGTAGCTCTGTCTGTTGTCGGTGCATTCTACACCTTTGCTTTTTGCATGGTTGACGAGATCGAAGATCCTGTGATCTCGGAGGAATACCGATACAGTACGGATACAGTGCCTGTTGAGATGCAGTATGCACAGGTTTCCCCCTCAAAGGAGGCTCTTGAAGAGCCTGATGAGGACGAGGAATCCGTGGTTCAGGAGAAGCTTGAAACCGATGTAAGCTATGAAGCTGTAAGTGATTTTTTTGATCCTTACGAGTTGCTTGTTTCACCTCTTTTGACCGAACAAACAGAGCAGGTGACCTCAGTGGCTGCGAATGATGAGCCGGAGGCAGCTCAGACTGCCGTGGCAGAAACCGAAGCAGCTGCGGAAACGCAGCCGGCAGAAACAACCGCTCCGGAGGATAATGGGGAAGAGCCTGTTGAAATCACGGTAAGCTATGATTATCTGGGTGATGATATACCTGAGGATATTTATCCCGACAGCGACAGCATTGATGTGGTTCAGGCAGCTGCCGCAGTTGATGATGATGACGACAGCTATTTTTCCGCTTACGATGAAGCGGCTATCCGCGCAGAATTTGAAGCGCTTTTGGCGGCACAGACAACCACTGTTCCCGATACATATGCGGTTGAAAGCGATTTTGTTGATTACACTGTTGCCCATTATGTTCCTACAGCAGCCGAAACTGCTGAAACCACGGCAGCTGACACTTCCGCCTTTTCCGATCCTTACACGGAGTGGACGGCCAACACATATTATGACACTACGGTTGTTACCACTGTGGACATCACAAGTGAAGAGTCTGTCGGCACGGATATCACCTCTTACGAAGACGGCGTTGAGATGTTCACTGCGCGCTATAACGGTCAGGTAAATGAAATTGATGCATATACCCTCACCTGCATGATAGTGGAAAATGAGATGTCACCGTATTTTAATCGGGAAGCATTGAAAGCGCAGGCTGTTGCGGCATATTCGTATGTAAAATATCATAACGTAAACGGACTTGTCCCGACAGTTCTTGTAAAGACTGACATTTCTTCCGAGGTTAAGGCGGCGGTTGACGAGGTTTTCAGAAAATGCTGCTACTATAACGGCGAGGTTGCGCAGACAGTATATACGGCGTCCACAGCAGGCAGATCCGCCGATGCGGAGAGTGTTTGGGGCGGATATGCGCCCTATCTGCAAAGTGTCGATACCTCATTTGATGCGGAAAACGACCCCAACTACGGAGTGGTTTCCCAATTTTCCGAGGAATACATAAGATCAGCGCTTGAAAGCTATTTGGGGGTAACCCTTTCCGATAATCCCGAAAACTGGCTTACGGTTACGGGAAAAACCGATGGACTTTACGTCAGCGAGCTGAATGTTGACGGTCAAGCGGTTATTTCAGGCAGGGCAATGCGTGAAAATGTTTTAAGCTACGGTATAAGGAGCTGGGCATTTGACGTAAGCTATGCGGACGGAATATTCACATTTATTACATACGGCTACGGTCACGGAGTGGGAATGAGCCAAAACGGTGCTAACTATCTTGCGGGTCAAGGCTATACATACGATCAGATACTTACATATTATTTCACGGGAATTAACGTTGAATAAGGGATAAGTGAAATATGAAAGGGGCTGTGTTAGAATGCTTTTTGGTGTTTTGATACAGCCCTTTCCTTTTGACAAGCTTCAAAGGCGGTGTGGTAATATATGACTGCATATGAAATTATACGAAAAAAGAGGAACTCACATGCTCTGAGCAGCGAAGAAATAGCTTGGTTTGTAAACGGCTGTGTCAGCGGTGAGATTCCCGATTATCAAATAACGGCATTGCTTATGGCGATATGCCTTAACTCAATGAACGATGATGAAACGGCGGCTTTGACCGCTGCTATGGCTCAATCAGGGGAAACCCTTTGTCCGTCAAAGGAGCTTGGGGGATTTTGTGTGGATAAGCACAGTACAGGGGGAGTGGGGGATAAAACCACTTTAATCGCAGTTCCAATATGTGCCGCCTGCGGCGTATATGTCCCCAAAATGTCAGGCAGGGGTCTTGGTCATACGGGGGGAACGATAGATAAGCTTGAATCAATTCCGGGACTTAGCACTAACCTTTCCCATGAGAAATTCATGAATATCGTCAGGAGTACGGGTTTTGCCGTTGCAAGTCAGTCGGAAAACCTTGCGCCTGCGGATAAGATATTATATGCGCTGCGAAACGCTACCGCCACAGTTGACAGCATTCCGCTGATATGTTCAAGCATAATGTCAAAAAAGCTGGCAACGGGTGCTGACGGAATAGTGCTGGACGTTAAAGTGGGTGACGGTGCATTTATGAAAACACCTGCGGAGGCACAGGCTCTTGCGGATTTAATGGTGAATACAGCCAATCATGCGGGAAGAAAGTGCAAGGCGATTATCAGCGATATGAATAAGCCCTTGGGCAAATGTGTGGGTAACGCTCTTGAAGTAACCGAGGCTGCAGAGGCGCTAAGTGGTAACGGCTGCCGTAAGGATTTATACGATATCAGCTGTACCCTTGCGGCGCAGATGCTGTTTATTGCGGGAAAAGGTTCTTATGAGGACTGCATGACGCAGGCGCAGAACGCTTTCCATTCGGGAAAAGCCTTTGAAGCACTGGAGAAAACGGTTGCGCTTCAAGGAGGAAATGTGGAAGCGCTTCACGATTTTGCTGTTATGGGAAAGCCCGAACAGAGTGCATATGTCCGTGCAGGGCGTTCAGGCAGGATAATGGCTATAGCCTGCGAGAGGACGGGACTGACTGCAATGGAGCTGGGTGCGGGACGCAAAACCAAAAACAGTGCCATAGATCCCACAGCAGGCGTGGTTTTCCTTACGGATGTTGGAGATTACGTCAGTGAGGGCGAAAAAATAGCGGCGCTTTACAGCTCCGCCAATTGCGATATAGAGGGAATAGTCAAAAATGCCGCCGAAATTTTTAAGATAGAGGGTTAGTAAAATGGAAAAGGAATGTATCGATATTCACGGTCAGGGAGAATATCCCGCAAATGCCATATCAAATTTTGCGCCGCACAGCTTTACTTTGGACGGTGTTAGGTGCGGATCTATGGAGGGCTTTTTACAGAGCCTTAAATTCAAAAATCCCGAAAAGCAGCATCAAGTATGCGCGCTGTCGGGATTTGATGCCAAAAGATCCGCGGGAAAGTGGAGAAATTTCCGCTGGAAAATAACAGGCTGTTTGTACTGGCAGGGCGAGAGGATTGAACGTTGCTCCGATGAGTATTATCGGCTGATAGACAGAGCATATGAGGAGCTGTCAAAGGATAAGGATTTTACGGAGGCACTGCTGTCAACGGGAGATAAGCCTCTTATACACAGCGTGGGCGGACATAAAATGAAAAAGACCGTCTTAACGGAGTATGAGTATGTTACACGCCTTACTCTGATACGAAAAAAGCTTAAGGAAGAAACAACGGAGAATGAGGGTTAAACCTCATTCTCCGTTCTGCCTTATGTAGTGAAACAGGTACTGCTGGGCTATACCCTCAATACCCTTTGTACATTGCGGCAATCCATTCGGGTAATGCTTTTCATTGACACGTTTAATCCATACGTCCTTGGGGTAGGAGTCGATTTTGTACATTCCGAAAAGCATAACACAGTCCGCAACCTTGGGACCAACGCCTTTTACGGTCATAAGCGCCTGACGGGCATCGTCCGTGGACATATTTTTAATTTCATTTAGCTTTAAAGCACCGCTGTTGACCTTATTTATACAGTCCTCCAAGTATTTTGCCCGAAAGCCCGCCCGCAGATAGCCAAGGTCGCCCGCTGTTGTGTCGGCAAGCTCCCCAAAGGTGGGAAAGCCGCCGCAGTGTTCACACAATCTGTCGAGTATGCCCTTTATTCTGGGAATATTGTTGTTTTGGGATATGATAAATGAAATAAGGCACTCCTCGGTGTCCTGACGCAGAATCCTTATTCCGCCCGCATAGTCACAGGCTTTGGAAAGGAATTCATCCTCGCTGAACCGCCTTTTTATTTCCCCGTAATCCGTCCTAAGGTCAAAGTAATCGCACCAAATATTAATCATATCATCCTCGGTGGTGTTATGAAATAAAAAGCGGCTGCCATTTTCCTCAAGCTGTGATACGGTAAGGGGCTTTTTACCGAAAAAGCCGGTGTATGTACGAAAATATTCGGGGTAGTCGTCAACGATTCGCCAGCGAAACGCTTGACCGCAGTCAAGGGTTTCGTCCAAATTAAAATCCGCTTGATTAAGCAATATATCACTGCCCTTTACGATATAATCCATTATAATATTCCCGCTATGTTAAGTATGCTTGATGTGATAAGTGCAGTGAATTTTGGCGCAGCCTTATCGGCGGTTTCCTGCACCTCCGCATGGGAAAGGGGCTTTGACGATACACCGCAGGCAAGGTTGGATATACAGGATATGCCCACAACCTCCATACCCATATGTCTTGCGGCAATAGCCTCACAGGCAGTTGACATACCAACTGCGTCCGCACCTAAAATACGCACCATTCGCACCTCGGAGGGGGATTCGTAGTTAGGACCTGTAAGCTGAATATAAACGCCCTCACGCAGGGGGATATCCAGTGATCTTGCGGAGGATTTCACTATATTCCTCAATCGCTTGCTGTATATTTCACTCATATCGGGAAATCTTACGCCCAGTTCGTCGGGATTTTCGCCGATAAGGGGAGAGGGTGCCATGCAAATCTGATCGTTTATCAGCATAAAATCGCCGCATTCAAAGCTGTAATTCACACCACCTGCCGCATTGGTCAGTAACAGAACCTCAGCACCCAGCATTTTCATCAGCCGTATTGGCAGAACCACATCCTCCATGGAATAGCCCTCGTAGTAGTGTACTCGTCCCTGCATGATGACAACGGGAACACTTCCGATATAACCGAACACAAAGCGTCCCTTGTGACCCAAAACCGTTGAAACGGGAAAATCCTCTATTTCATTATAGTCAACAGTCACTCTTATATCAATCCCATCGGCAAATTCGCCCAATCCGGAACCGAGAACCAGTGCAATTTTCGGTGTAAAATCCGTTTTCTTTCTTACGCAGTCATAGCACCGCATAAGTCTTTCATAAATTTCAGACATATTTAACTTCCTTTCCGCATTAAATAAGGGACTTGCCCCAAACCGATCTCTACTACAAACCTCGCTCCACAGTATAAACCGAGGAGCGATTGTAATAATATTACAGCTTAATAAGCCTTGCAAAGTTTGCCATTATCTTCTTTGTGCCTATTGTGTCAAATGCTACCTCCAGCAGCTTATCATTTCCCATAACCTTAGAGGAAAGTATAGTGCCCTCTCCAAAGGTAGAATGACGAACCCTGTCGCCTGTGTTAAGCTCCGCAGCAACGATATTCTTCTTGGCTGCTGCCGCAGTAACCGCACCTATGGGCTTAACAGCGGCCTTTGCCCCGCCTGCTCCCGTTTGAGTGCCGTCAATCCGTTCAATGTACTCATCATCAATTTCCTTGATAAATCTTGACTGGAAGTTGCGGTTTGTAGAGCCGAAAAGCGTTCTCTGCTGTGCATAGGTTATATAAAGCTTTTCCTTTGCGCGTGTAATGCCCACATATGCAAGCCGCCGTTCTTCCTCTAAATCCTCCGGCTTATCCTTGCTGCGTACACCCGGGAAAATCCCTTCCTCCATACCTGCAATGAAAACAACGGGGAATTCCAGTCCCTTTGCGGAATGAACCGTCATAAGAGAAACAGCATCCTCATCGGCAGACAGCTTATCAATATCGGTATACAGCGATATTTCCTCCAAAAATTCCGAAAGTGACGGAGTTTGCTTTTCCTCCTCGTTTTCGGTGAGTGAGTTCAGCTCCTCGATTGAATTTATATATTCCAGTACCGTTGAACGCAGTTCCATAACGTTTTCCAAACGTGCTGCGCCCTCATCGCCCGAATTTTTCAGCATTGTTATATAGCCTGTTCTGTCAAGAACCGCATCAAGCAGCTCATCCAAGGGGAGTGTGTCCAGATCCTCCTGCAGGCTTTCAAACATTGCCGCACATTTTCTCAATGACGCTGATTTCTTATTCAACGGTGCATATCCCTCCGAATCACGCATTACCTCAATGGGAGATACACCTAAGTCGGAAGCAATCTGCTCAACCATTGCGGCCGTTGAATCCCCGATACCTCTCTTAGGCTCATTGACAATTCTCTTGAAACGCAGAATATCAAAGGGATTGTCTATAACGGAAAGGTAGGCTATAACGTCCTTTATTTCCTTTCGGTCATAGAACCTCATACCGCCAATGACACGGTAGGGTATTCCGCTTGCGGAAAATGTTCTTTCAAGGCTGTTTGACTGGGCATTCATTCGGTACAGTACGGCAAAATCCTTATATGACTTTCCGTCCTTAACGCTGTCAAGGATATGCTTTGCGATGAATTTTGATTCCGCAGCCTCGTCAGCCGCCTTGTAAACGGTAACGGTATCTCCGTCACCTTGAGATGTCCAAAGTGTTTTTTCCTTACGAGCCTTGTTGTTGGCAATGACCTCGTTTGCGGCTGAAAGTATGTTCTGAGTGGAGCGATAATTCTGTTCCAGACGTATGGTGCGGCAGCCCGCAAACTGCTCCTCAAATGAAAGTATGTTCTCTATGGTAGCGCCTCTGAAACGGTAGATAGACTGGTCGTCGTCGCCTACAACGCAGAGGTTTTTGTACTTATCCGCCAGCAGGGAAATAAGGCGATATTGCGCCGTATCGGTGTCCTGATACTCGTCCACCATAATGTACTTATACAAATTGCGGTAATGATCAAGGACGTCCGGCTCTTTTTCAAAAAGCTGAACCGTAAGCATAATAATATCGTCAAAATCCAGTGCGTTAGCCGCTTTAAGCCGCGCCTGATATTCACGGTATATCTTTGCCTGTATAATAGTGCGGTAATCTCCCGCAGCCGCAGCCTCAAAGCCCTCCGGGGTAATAAGCTTATCCTTTGCACTTGAAATTGCGTTCATTACGGATTTTGGCGGGAAATTCTTATCGGAAATATCCATGCTGTCCATACAGCCCTTGAGCAGCTTTTGCGAATCGTCCGAATCGTAAATGGTAAAATCGGAGGAATAGCCCAGTCTGTTTATTTCCCGCCTAAGTATTCTGACACAGGCGGAATGAAAGGTGGACGCATTGACAGCATGTCCGTCATCCTCGCCCAGAATATTTTCCAGACGATCCTTCAGCTCCCTTGCTGCCTTGTTTGTAAAGGTTATCGCAAGGATATTCCACGGTTTTACTGTGTTCAGTGCAATAATGTCCCTAAGCCTTGAAACCGTATCAGTGTCCCTTTCACCGTTATACGACTGCAGGAAAGCCATATCCTCCGCAGAACAGCTTATATCCTCCGATTCATCGGAATAAGCCTCCCCGAACAGTATCATATTTGCGATACGGTTTACCAGTACAGTGGTTTTTCCGCTGCCTGCCCCCGCAAGGATAAGCACAGGTCCTTTTACCGTATAGACTGCCTCTTTCTGCATATTGTTAAGGTGACCGAAATATTTATCCAGTACATCTCTTTTTACTTTGATGAATTCATTCATACCGTACAAGCACTCTCCTATATTGCGAAAAACTATGTGATACCGCAAGCGGTTCACGGGAAACGTCAATGCCGTTATTAAAATCGGCTGTTTCCAAACGACCCCTGGGCAGGTATTCGGGAAAGCGATCGCTTTTCCCAATTCCTGCTTGCCACTCTTATGGCAGCAACACAAAGATCAAGCCTATGTGTTGTCTGCTAAACATTATAGCACATTTTATTCTTTATAGGAATACCTTTTTTTAATTTTAACAGTTTTATAATAATTTTTTCTTTATATCCTATTTGGCACAGATGTATATTCTTTTTGGCAGTCTTAGCTATATCAGCAGGTACCCCAGTGCGGCAAGCAGAGGAAGGTCTGCACCCTCCTTTGCCAAAAGTATGATAAGCAGTATAATAAGCGCCGTTTCACCATCTATCTTTATTCCCATGTTAGGCGGAAGCAGTGGGAAGACAGACGAATTTTTGCCGCCTTGCGGGGCTTTGTTTTCCGGTTTTTTCTCCGGCTTTTCTTCGGTCGGGGGAGTGCTATTTGGCTGCATATCGGCAGGCGCAGGGTTGATTCTCCCCATATTTGTACCCATATAGGGAAATATTCTCCTGTTGGAGCCGTATATATTTTCCTGTGCCATTCGGTTCATCTCCCTTACCCGCTGTTCGGCGGCTTGATAATTGCCCTGATATGCCATAATTCACCACCCTTACGGATTATTCACTGCAAATTGTTAAAAAGCCCTTTTTCCTTAAGGACGTTAAATACGGAATATAGCTTAAGCAGACGAATAGCCTTGTCAACCTTTACCTGCTTTTGCTCTCCTAAGTGAGGCTTTAGTGCCAGAAGCAGATCGCGGTTTTTGTCGGACGAATTGGCGGAGGAAAGGGCGCTGCCGATCTGCATAAGTGTGTTCATATCCGGACCCAAATCACCCAAACCGTCTGACAAACCGAACAAATCGGAAAGTCCCGATATATTCGGTGTGCCTTCGGTGTGGGCGTTATCACTTTCGGAATCGGATTTTTCCGATGTCCCGTCAGAGCCGCCGCCAAGCATCTGTGCAAGCTCCATAATTTGCTTCATGCTCTCCTCATCGCCCAGCAGCTCGTTTATCTTCTCGCCTAAATCATCCACAATCATCACCGCCTAACAATCAGCAGGGTTTGTCGGCACGCGCGGCAGCTACTTTTCTCCCGAAAGCTTTTTGTAGAGCGCCTGTGCCTGAGGTGCGCTCATAAGCTTTTCAAGCATTTTCGGGTTTTTGAGAACTTGATTAAATTTGGCATTTTCCTCGGCACTCATATTTTTCAAGGTGTTGTCGAACTTTCCCTGTTCAAACTCCTTTTTAAGCTGTTCTGCGGGTACATTGAGCTTTGCGCTTACAGCCTTGATAAGAGCGTCCATGCTTTGAAGTGCTCCCCTTTTGTTAGACAATGTGGTATAATATAAATATACCAATTAAAAGTCTA
>MSHL01000010.1 GCA_001941135.1 Ruminococcus sp. Zagget11 | reverse complement strand
TGAGCTTACCATGCCTCCCGATCTGTGAAAAGCCCATCAGGAAAACGACAGGGCGGTTATGACCGCTTACGGGTTTACCACTAAAATCACCGAAAGCGAGTGCGTGGCTATGCTTATGAGGATGTATAGGGAGATGACGGAGTAGGCGTTTTGCCGGTGATACCATTTTGACGGCACTCGTCAATCCGTACCGCCCATTCTTGCATATTATGCATTTTTGTCTTGACAACAAGCCTTAAATAAGGTAAAATAATCTTATGCCAAGATATGCCCACCCGAATAGGGATAAATCAAACGAATTTGTAATAAATCAATAAATATGCACATTTTATATAAACGTAATTCGTGAAATCATACAAAAGTTAAATTTGCTTGCAACAAAACACGCCGAAATCTTCACTATATATGCGAACGGCTCAAAAGGGCAGCTCCATAAAAATATATAGCGGAGTCACATTTCGGTTATCGTCCAATCAATCTGCTTTGCTGCAAAAGCGGGTGCGAGGTGATTCATTAAAATGGGCTTGGATTTTACCGCCGCTGTCAGTCGGGCACAGGCGGGAGATGCTAAAGCGTTTGCCGAACTTTACTCCCTTGTTTACAAGGATCTGTACCGAATAGCTCTTTTGAACCTGAACAATGAGCATGATGCTTCTGATGTGGTTAGCGACACAGTGCTTGATGCTTACAAGTCCATTCGCAAGCTCAGAGAGCCGGACGCGTTTAAGGCGTGGATAGTGAAGATCCTTACGATAAAGATAAAAAACAAGCGCAAGGAATATTCCGAGATAAATAATCGCCGACGTGACCTTGAAACTCTCGATGAAAGTGTAGAACAGGAGAATCAACCGGAGATAGATTACGGTGGTATTGAAATTGCGGAGGGATTTAGCAAGCTCAGCTCCGAGGAGCGTTTGATGCTGTCCCTTAGTATTGTTTCGGGATATAAAAGCGAAGAGATTGCCACGATGCTCGGTATGAATGCAAATACCGTGCGTTCAAAGGCGGCGAGAGCGAGAGAGAAGCTGAAGCAATATTTGGAATAGCGCGCATTTATCTAAAATTGGCGGGAAACGGTGTCCTAAGACACAGATCCCCCGAAAAAGAAAGGAGGTCGGAAACATGAACTTTGACAATGAGCTGCGTATGAAAATAAGTCAGATAGAAGTCCCCGATGAGCTATCGCCGGAAAATATAGAGGCTATGCTGTTGGAAATGGGCGTTTCGTCTGTAGATGACGACTCTGTGGATACCGTTGTAAGAAAGAAAAATATTACGGTCAATCGTTGGGTTGTTATGCGTACAGTCACTGCTGCCGCTGCCTGCCTTGCGCTTGCCGTGGGAGTATGGGCATACGGTGATGCGGCGGATACCGAAACAATCGAGCTTGAAGACGAAATTGAATACGAGGCTGTTAAGAGCGTTGATACCTATGATGAGCTGTATAGTATCTATACGGGAATTTATCTCAGAAATTCGGACGGCAATGCTGCCGCATACGGAGATGGCGTTGAGATAACCGACAGTGAAACTGCAAGCACTGAAACGGAAACGGCGGCTGAATCACAGGAATCCGGCACCGCGGCTGAAACTACGGCGACAGTAAGCGAAATCGAAACAGAACCGGAAATTGTTCCAGAGTCAACCGAAGCCGATACCGATGCGGATGCTGCTGCGATTGCCGGTTTGGCGGATGCCGATATTATCGCAAGCTATAACGGATGTACCTATTATATATCCTCAAATACCCTCTATGTGGTTTCTCAGGATGATATGACGGTTTTGTCCCGTACAGAGCTGTCGCAGTTGGCGGCTGAAATGTATTGTCAAGGCGGTTATCTCGTCATTATATCGGCGGAGAATGTTTCCGATGAAGCCTCGCTGCGCAGCGAAAGCAATGTGGTTGTGGATATTTACGACATTTCTTCAGCTGCTGTAGGTGTTCCCAAACACATAAAAACATATAAGCAGAACGGAGAGCTTACCTCAATAAGAATGTCCGAGGAGGGCGTGCTTTATTTGGTTACGGTTTATTCCGATTACCGAACAGAGCCTCTTAACGAGAATATCTCCGTGGAAAGCTTCGTACCGGGGTACTATATTGACGGTGAAAAGTATTTTATTGCGCCGTCCGATATAATAGTTCCCACAAGTGCCAACAGTACAGATTATACCGTGGTTTCATCGATAAATTGCGGTGAGAGCGGTTCGGTTTCCGTGAAAGCCGTTTTAGGCAGCTGCATCAGTGCATATGCTGCCGAGGATATGCTTTATATTGCCGGTATGGGCATAGAGGACGGAGTCGGTTATACTACGATAACATCCTTTGAGTTGTCCGCCGATGGCATAGCTTATTCGACAAACGGGTCTGTAGAGGGCAATCTTATAAGCAAGAGCAGTATCAGCGAATGGGACGGCTGTCTGTGCGTTGCCACATTTGCGGGCACGGATTCCGAAAAAGCCGTCACCGTATATGTTCTTGACAGATCCTTGAACGTGGTTAAAAGTACCGGTCAGCTGCTTGCCGGCAGCGATGTTGCCGCCGTTGTCTTTGAAGACGGATATGCAAGTATATATACCTCCGACAGCGCCGAACCTGAAATGGTTATAGACCTTTCACAGGAGGAGCTTTCGCAGTCGGCTGAAACGGCGTCCTACTATGCGCCTTATACCAACCGATTCAGCGACAGCCTTATGGTGGGAATAACCGCCGTTTATAACGATGACGGGGACGCACAGGCGTTAAAGCTGGAAATGTACAGCACCGACAGTGGCGAGCTGGTTGACGATATAACCTTTGCCGAATATTCGGGCGTAGCTTCATCGGCTCTTACCGACAGAAAGGCTATGCTTGTGGATGAAGAAAGCGGAATTATCGGTATACCGGTTTCCAGTGTAAACGAGTTTGCCGTAAAAAATCAATATTACGTGTTTACCTACAATGATGAAAGCGGCTTTATCGAAAACGGTGTTATCGAGTTTAATGACCTTGATTTCAGCTTTGCCTTTGAGCGAGCGGTAATCGAGGGCGATACAGCGTACCTCTTTGGAAGTGGAAGAGCGGTTTCCGTTCGGCTTTCCGATATGTCGGTATTGCAGGTTTATGAATTTGAATAATGAATACTAAGCGGGTCATGTGTCGTAATTGACATATGGCTCGCTTTTTATACAAAAATTATCCCACAGCAGTGTGCAGCTTGTATAAAATCAAGGCTTAATCCGTAAATATTCTGCTATACTTATTGACAAGACGGTCATAGTGGGTTAGAATATGACCGATGAGGTGCGTTTTCACGCCCTCCGTTAGCTTGGTAAATATAGGAGAGATTAGCATGAGCTTTAAAAAGAATTTCAGCTGGGGAACAGCTACAGCCTCATATCAGATAGAGGGTGCCGCCTTTGAGGACGGAAAGGGTCTTAACATTTGGGACGCATTTTCCCATATTCCCGGAAAGGTGTTTGACGGACACACGGGAGATGTTGCCTGTGACCATTATCATAGATTGGACGAGGATTTGGATTTGATGAAATCCTTGGGAATAAACAACTATCGTTTTTCCGTAAGCTGGTCAAGAATTATGCCCACAGGTACAGGGGAGATTAATCCCAAGGGCATAGACTTTTACAATCGCCTTATAGACGGTCTTATTAAAAGGGGAATCAAGCCCTGCATGACCATTTACCATTGGGATCTTCCCTATGCGCTCCATTTAAAGGGCGGGTGGCTGAATGACGATATTTCCGACTGCTTTGCCGCATATGCAAGGTGTATTAAGGAAAGCTTCGGCGACAGAGTGCATGATTTCATCACCTTCAATGAGCCGCAGGTATTTGTTGGCTGCGGATATTTTGAGGGCAGTCACGCACCGGGGTATAAGCTGGGTAAGGCGGAGCTGCTGCGAATCGGTCATAATGTGTTGAAAGCCCACGGCAAGGCGGTTAAGGAGCTTAGAAAGGGAGAGGAATGCCGCATAGGTGTTGCTTCCGCATCACAGCCCGCAATTCCCATATCCGAGGATGATATCCCCGCCGCCCGCGAAAACTACTTCCAAAGCAACTACGAGGCATTCGCCTTTTCGGATGAATATTGGTTTGACCCCATTATTAAGGGGAAATATCCGCAGTGGGTCTACGATTACAAGGAGATTAATGCCCCCGAAATTACCGATGAGGATATGGCGCTTATCAGCCAACCTATCGATTTCATCGGAATGAATATCTACAACGGCAGATATGTAAAGGCTTCGCAGGAGGGCACACAGGTGCAGAAGCTTTATGACGGTTTCCCGCGAAACTCCATAGGCTGGCCGGTTACTCCAGAGGCACTTTACTGGGGACCGTATTTTTACTATGAACGCTACAAAAAGCCTATAATTATCACGGAGAACGGTATGGCTTGTCATGATCGGATATCCGCCGACGGCAAGGTGCATGACCCTAACAGAATTGACTACTTGCGGGATTATCTTTACTATTTGGAAAAGGCTACCGATGACGGCGTTGATGTTGACGGCTACTATATTTGGTCGCTGATGGATAACTTTGAGTGGGCAGCCGGCTATAAGGAACGGTTTGGAATTACCTATGTGGATTACAGAAGCGGAGAGAGAACCCTCAAGGATTCGGCACTTTGGTATAAGGAATTTATTGAGGAAAAGACCAAGGCAGCAAAGTAATGATATCTAAGTGAAATACAAAGAAATAAAATTGACCGACAGGTGAAAATTAATACCTGTCGGTCAATTTTATTCAGTCCGAAAAATCCTACCTTTCGGAAATCGGGATGTAATCCAGTTCTCCGCTGATGGACTTATATGCGGGACGGATAATTCTCTTGCCGGTCTGAATTTCCTCAAATCTGTGGGCGCACCAGCCTGCCATACGAGATGTGGCGAACAGCGGCGTGAAAAGATCCTCGGGTATTCCCAGCATATGATATACAAAGCCGCTGTACATATCAACGTTTGCGCACATTGCCTTGTCGTTGTGACGTTCTTCAAGGAAAAGCTGCGGGGAAATACGTTCAATGGTTTCAAGCAGACGATATTCCGCTTCAAATTCGGCGTTCACCGCCATTTTTTCGGTCTGCTTTTTCAGGATAACCGCACGGGGGTCGGAGAGGGTGTATACGGCGTGTCCCATACCGTAAATCAGACCGCTGCCGTCACCCGCCTCCTTACGAAGGATCTTTCTCAAGAAGTCCGCAACCTCGCCCTCATCTGACCAATTGTGAACATTTTCCTTGATATAACGCTGCATTTCGATAATCTTGTGGTTTGCGCCGCCGTGACGAGGTCCTTTAAGAGAGCCGATAGCGGCGGAATAAGCGGCATAAGCGTCCGTTCCCGATGAGGTAAGCACACGACAGGTAAATGTGGAGTTATTACCGCCGCCGTGCTCTGCGTGTATCATGAGCAGGGTATCCAGCAGCTTAGCCTCCCTGTCGGTGTACTGCCTGTTAGGGCGGAGCAGGGATAGTATGGTTTCAGCCGTGGAAAGTCCCGGAATAAGGGGATGTATAAACATAGACCCCGAACCGTAATAGCGCTGCTTTACATTGTAGGCATCAACTATGAAAATGGGCATTTTTGCGATGATTGAAAGCGCTACGTCAACCTCATGCTCGGGGGAGGTATCATCGGGATTATCGTCATAGGAATACAGTGAAAGCACGGAGCGGGAGATTTTGTTCATAACTTTTTTTGAGGGCGCTTTAAGCATCATATCCTCAAAAAATCCCGCAGGCAATTCACGGTTCTCGTCAAGAAGCTGTTTGAAATTATCAAGCTGCTCTTTTGTGGGAAGCTGTCCCGTTAAAAGCAGGCTTGTAACCTCCTCGTATCCGAAACGATCTTCAGCTTCGTAGGCGGAAACAAGATCCTCTATATTGTAGCCTCGCAGAACCAGCTTACCCTCTGTGGAGGACTTTTCACCCTCGTTAATGACATATCCGTGAACGTTACAAATGTTGGTTACACCTGCCATAACGCCCGAGCCGTCGGCATTTCTCAGTCCCCGTTTAACACGGAATTTTTCGTAATACTTCGGGTCGATAACATTGCTTTTTCTGAATGTGTCATACAAATATTCTTTGTTCCCCATAAAACTCACCTTTCCGTTCTGCACTGAATAAATTATATACTATCTACATTTTACAACAAAACTTTCATAATATATAGCACTGAATGAATAATATTTTGTGAACAATTTCATTTAACAACAAATAAGTCCCCGCGTTCAAGGAACCGAGAACTTAATTTGCAAGTTTATTTTTGCAAAATTGCAAATTAGAGGTATATGCTGCCCTAAAATCCACTGTTTTAGTGAAAATATGAAATTGCAATGCTTATTTTGCAGTCGCATAAGTTACAAATCACCGCTTTTGTTCATGATAATTGCAGTAACGGCAATAGGACAGGCTTCACAGCGGAGAATACGCTCTCCAAGCCAAATGGGAATACAGCCGCAATCCCTCGCGGCGGCTATTTCCGAGTGTTCAAAGCCGCCCCCCCGCACCTATCATCACTCCGCAGTCGGTTACATCGCTGAAATCAATTTCCGAAAGCCTTGCACCGCCGTTTTCGTAGCAAATAAGCTTAAGGGTAATGCTTTCCATTTCCCTTAGGGCATCGGAAAAACTCATAATCCCGTCAATTTGCGGAATTATCCCTCGCCCCGACTGTTTGGCGGCAGCCTCGGCTATCTTCCTGTAACGTTCAATCTTCTTTGCGGTGGATTTTTCATCGGGACGGCTGACGCACCGCTTTGACAGAAAGAATACTATTCTCGCCGCCCCCAGCTCGGTGGCTTTTTGTATAATAAGCTCCGATTTATCCTGCTTGGGAAGCGCTTGAAAGAGGGTAAGCCGCAGCCGCGGCTCTCCCGAAATAGGGCGGGTGTCATCTATATGGCAGATAACGCTGTCACCGGTAATACGCAGGATAGTGCAGCTGTAGTCCGTGCCCTCCCGACAAAAGGTTATGCTGTCGCCGCATTTCATATGAAGTGATCGCCCTATGTGGAGAGCATCGCTTCCGTTTACGGTAATCGTATCGCCGCAGACAGCATCTGCGGGAATAAAAAATCTCGGCAAAATTACACCTGCTTTCCATCCTCCGTCTTCACCAAGGGCATCTCAAACCAGAAGGAGCTGCCTACGCCCAGCTCGGACTGAACTCCGAATTGAAAACCGTGGGCAATAAATATCTGCTTTACTATGGATAAGCCAAGGCCCGTACCCACAACCTCGCGCTTATGCTTTTCCGCACGATAGTAGCGGTCGAATATCAGCGGCATAAGCTCTTCCTTGATACCCTTGCCGTTGTCGGTAATGCTTATTCGTATGCTTTTTCCGTCCTCGGTCTTTACCGCCATAACATAAATAGACTTGCTTTCGGAGGAATAGTTGACGGCATTGTTCACAAGGTTATATATTACTTGATCAAATTTTATAACGTCAGCTCTGCTGTACATTTCGGGACCTGTGGAAACATAGAAGTGATAGCCGTCCCTTTCGGAAAGAAGTCTATAGCGCTGCATAATATCCGATATTCTGTCGTTTACGCAGAAAACCTCAAGGCTCAGCTTGTTTGCGCCGCTTTCCAGCTTGGTGAGATCCATTATATCATTTACAAGAGCTGTAAGGTGGTCGCTTTCCTCAATTATGGTACCAAGGTGTTCGTTGCGCTTTTCGGGATCGTTACCCGATAAATCCCTGACCATTTCCGCATATGCCCTAATCATGGTAAGAGGAGTTCTCAGGTCGTGGGATATGTTGGCCATAAGGTCACGGCGCATGGTATCTACCTTTGTTATTTCTCCCGAAGCATAATTCAGCGTGTCCGCCAGCTTTTCCGTTTCGGTATAGCCTCTTCCGTTGAAGTTGACGTTGTAATCACCTTGAGCCAGCTTTTCAGCCGATTTTGTAATTCTTATAATGGGAGAGGAAATAAGCTTTGACAGGAAAATTGAAATTCCAAATCCCAAAACAAGCAGAAGCAGACCTACCTGAAGCATTTGCACCTTAATGATATTTACGGTGGATTCAAGAGGCTCAAGGGAGGAATTAAGGAAAAGATATGCCAGTGATTTGTCATCCGAGCCCATCCGCACAATAAAGAGTATGGTATTTGTGCCGTAGCTTGGGCTTTCCACCTCGGTATAATAGCAGCCGTTTTCAGCCTCATCGGCAAGAGCGCGAAGCTCCGCCAATTTGGTGGAAGTGGTGGTCTTATCGTGAATATAACAGGAATCGCCGCTGGCATCATAGGAGTATATTGTTAAGCCGTACCTGTCCTGTATGGTTACGCACATATCATTGTCATGTGCCAGTCTGCCAAGCTCCGCCGATGAAACAAAGCCCTCCTCCCAGCGGGAATAAATATCGTTGGCAATGTCCACAATATCGGCAGTCTTTTGGAAGCGGTAGGTTGATTCAAGGGAAAGGACAAAGGAAACCCATATCAGCACCAATATGCTTGTTATGAATATGGCAAAATATATCCATACGGTAAACCGCAGGCTGTGTGCGGCTTTGTAAAATCGTGAAAAAAGGGACGGCTTTTTATCCGCCTTGACCTTAGGCGATCCGCTTTTATTACGTTTCAAATTTATATCCCATTCCTCTCAGGGTAATGATAAACTTGCGGTATTCTCCTATGGAATTGCGGAGCATTTTTATATGCGTATCAACGGTGCGGTCGTCGCCGTAAAAGTCATAGTCCCAAACCTCCTCCAAAAGCTTTTCGCGGGAGAGGGCTATACCCTTGTTCTTTACAAGGTAAAACAGCAGATCATATTCCTTTGGGGTAAGGGAGGCAGGCTCTCCGTTCACGGTGACAACCCGTCCCGCCATGTTAATGGAAAGTCCCTCATACTGCAATATTTGTGAATCATCGGCTTTGTCGGCGGCACTGCGTTTCATGACAGCGCGTATTCTTGCAAGCAGCTCCTTTGGGGAAAAGGGCTTCGTTACATAATCATCAACGCCTATCTCAAACCCGAACAGCTTGTCATATTCCTCTGTTCTGGCGGAAAGCATTATAACGGGGATTTGCTTTGTCTTACGTATTTCCCTTACAGCGAAATATCCGTCCAGCTTTGGCATCATAACGTCCATAATAATCAGGTCATAGTCCTCTTTTTGGCACATTTCCACCGCCTGCATACCGTCCTCCGCCTCGGCGGTATCGTATCCGTCAAATTTTGCGTATTCCTTTATTACATTACGTATATTTTTTTCGTCGTCAACAATCAGTATTTTTTTAGCTTCCGCGCTCATTGCAATCCCGTTCCTTTCAAAAATTATCGAGTCATATGCAAGCACAGCTTTACAGAAGCCATATCCGCATATACCGCAAGATTGGTAATGTGCTGATTATATACACTATCATAATAACATATAAATATGTAATTTATGTGAAAATTACGATTTTTTCGTAATTTTTATATAATTCACATATTGTTTTTTTTTTTTTTTTTGGTATAATAAAGCATTTGCTGATGGTAGAATTAAAGTCGGATGCAATGGCAAACTGTAGCAATGAGCGTTAATAAATGCCAAGTGGGCTGCTGATTGCAGCGAAAGGAAATGATGGAGGCGTTATTGTGAGCGAGAAGGCAGGAAATGATATTGTTGTAAGAAAAGAAAAAATGACAGAAAGAATAAGTATTGGACTTATAGTTTTCGGCGCAGTATTCACGCTGTTTGTTTTAGCGTTTCAGTATTTTTATTACGGTTATCCGCGAAAGATGGATTTATCTGACGTTCAGATTGCCGATACGGAATCGTATAGGTATTTCATTGATTCAATATCAGATTCAAACACGCAGGGCGAGTATACATATGTCAGGGGATGGGTGCTGCACGAGGGCGAGGACTTAATTCATTTTAATACAGAGCTGGTTTTATACAGTGACGATCTGTCGGAAGCCTTTGTGTTCAGGACGAAAATGCAGAGCAGAACAGATGTTACAACACATTTTGATGATGGATATGACTATGATTCATCGGGATTTGTGGTAAACATAAAAAACAGCTTGCTTGATGACGACACTGTTTGGTATATAGCTTTTCTCTACGATGATACTCAGGATGGTTCGGGTGAAAGACTGATAATTACAGATAAGGCTCTTATATGTGAGGATGATGAATTATGAGTGTAAAAGAGGTAGGCGGCAGGCTTAGAAACAGTGAAAATCCTAAATGGGCACACCATTTTGCGGTTTTCATGTTGGTGATAGTTGTTTATCACCTTGTGATGAACATTTACAGCGGTGACTCTATAACCATGTTTGCAGTGGAGAATACAAGTACATGGCCTTTACTGGTTGATACACTGAAAATGCGTTATCGAGAGGTAACAAGCAGAACGCTGATTGAGTTGTTCCTTTTCCCTTTATCCAATCACGTTATTCTGTGGAAGATTGCAAATATAGCGGTTTATGCCCTGTTGGTTTGGAGCCTTATGAGAATAACCGATTATAGGTATTCAAAATTAGTGTTCGGATTATGGTTGATATATCCGGTTTATGAAATGTCATCAGCTGGTTGGATCGCAACGTATATGAATTACTTATGGCCTCTCGCATTCAGTACATATGCCATGATTTCCCTGAAAAAGATTTATTGCGGCGAAAGGGTGTATGCCTTTGAGTGGGTTACATTTCTACTTGCATTCTTATTTGCGGGGAATGTGGAGCAAATGAACGTCCTTATTTTATGCGTTCTAATTTATTTTGGGATTGATTATTATATTATCGGGAAAAGGAAAGACAGAATTTGGTTTTTTCTACTTGCAGCGACCATTACTGCAGCAAATCTGATTTATATTATAGTTTGTCCAGGCAGGGTGAATCGTGCTTGGTTTGAGGTTAGGTGGATGCATGATTATGGCACATTAAGCATTATAGATAAGGGTGTGCTTGGAGTTAATGATACGGTATATAAACTCCTTGTTAATCCGATTTTTCTTTTATTTGTTATCGCTCTGTTTATCTTGGGGATTTTGGATTATATCTATAAAAAACCGCAGCAAAGGAACCTAATAGGTAAGATTATCCGACTTTCATATATATTCCCATTAGTATGTACGTTCATACTGATTGGTATACGAATATTTGGCAGCTCCGGTTTTAGCGGTTCATCGGTCTTAACGACAAATGTAATAAATTTATTTTCTTCAAATACAAATAAGGTAGACGGTGTTACTTGGATTAACATTTCGTATTATACTCCGTTCATAGTAAATATGGCAATGTTAATTTCGATTAACGTTGCACTGCTTAATTTATTCGATGATGAGCGGAAGAATATCAGATTGGCGAGTATGTTTTTCATAGGACTTATCACGCATGTTATGATGGGCTTATCACCTACGCTATATGCCAGCAATCTGCGCACGTTTATATTTTTCGATGCAATGATGATATATGTTTTAATTCTTATGTACGATTACAGCAGGGAGCTTCGTAAGAATGTTCATCCCTATATAACAAAGAGTTGTTCCTGCATTTATTCAGCGTGTGTAGTTCTATCGGTGGTGATGGGAGTGATCAACGCGGCATTTAAGGCATAACGTAATGAATGAAAAAAATTCGGTTAATTTAATAATATAAAATCAGGCTCGGACAGCAAGGTAATTCTGATGTACGAGCCGATTTATGATTTTGAACTAAATATTTAGTCAATAATTCACACACTCCTATTGAAAAAAGCAAATGAAAATGGTATAATAGTAAAAAAGGCACTCCACGGTTTGTAAAGGGTTGTGAACCTGCGGAATACCGAATGAAAGGAAGATGTCAAATGGCAAAAAGAAGAATCGGAATCCTGACCAGCGGCGGAGATTGCCCCGGCCTTAACGCTACTATCAGAGGCGTGGCTAAGGCAGTGTATGAACGCATGGGCGTTGAAAATGTCGAGATAATCGGTGTTCAGAACGGTTATTACGGTCTTATCAACAATATGGCAAGAGAAATGGATCCCTCGGAGTTTTCGGGGATACTCACAAGAGGCGGCACTATACTCGGCACAAAAAGACAGCCCTTTAAGATGATTTCCAACATCGGCGAGGATAATGTTGATAAAGTGAAGCAGATGAAGGACACCTACAAAAAGTAAAAGCTGGACTGTCTGCTGACCTTAGGCGGAAACGGTACTCATAAAACCGCTAATCTGCTTTCACAGGAGGGTCTTAATGTAATAGGTCTGCCGAAAACCATTGACAATGATATCTACGGCACGGACGTTACATTCGGATTTCATACCGCCGTTGATGTGGCTACCGATGTTATAGACAGGCTTCATACCACAGCCGCATCTCACAGCCGTATTCTTATGGTGGAGATTATGGGCAATAAGGCAGGCTGGCTTACCCTTTATTCGGGCATTGCAGGCGGTGCGGATGCAATTATTATCCCGGAAATTCCTTACGATATCGATAAAATCTGTGACGCTATGAAGAAACGTGCAAACAGCGGTCATTCTTTCTCGATTGTTGCCGTTGCGGAGGGCGCATTTGATGTGAACGAGGCTAAGATGAAGAAAAAGGAGCGGGCAAAGGCAAGAGAGGAAGCGGGAATAAAGACCGCTACCAACCGCATTGCCGCTCAGATAGAGAGCGCAACGGGAATTGAAACAAGAGTATGCGTTCCCGGTCATATGCTCAGAGGCGGCAGTCCGTCGGCATACGACAGAATACTTGCCACAAAGTTCGGTGTACGTGCCGCACAGCTTATTGCAGAGGAAAAGTATGGCTATTCCGTTGCACTTATCAACTCGAAAATCGGCGAAAATCCCCTTATTGACGTTGCAGGCAAAACTAAGTTCATTGACCCCGATGATAACTATGTTAAGACCGCTAAGAGCATAGGAGTATGCTTTGGAGATTAAACGGTAAATATATATTAATTGGAAACGTTATTTGCTCAGCGGACAGGCTTTGCTCGCTGTGCAAATTTGTACGGGTGTGAAAAATTTCCCCGAAAGAATAATTTTTACCGCCGCCCACTTGCAAAACTGTCCGAAAAAGTATATAATAGTGTAAAACCTATGATTGGAGGCTTGATTTTCTTGAAAAGAAAAAGCAAAAGCAAAGCAGAATCAGCGTATATGGAGCATAGCAAAAAGGTTGTAGTAACCGCGTTTCCCGTGATTTGCGCCCTTACGGTATTTCTGGCATCGGCACTCTATATCGCCTACAGAATGGTAAGCGATTACAACTATAATGAACGCTGGAAGGATTATGACGAGTGCGGTCTTGGCTAAGCCCGCCGCGGAGCTGCTGATATGATAATTTATAATGCTAAAATCTATCCTATGGACGGAGATATTATCCCTCGTGGATATGTTCGCACGGAAAACGGGAAAATTGCCGAGGTGGCGCACGGTACACCGAAAAGCGTTTCTCCCGAGGATATAGACGCGCAGAGAATGATACTTATGCCCGGGCTGGTGGATATCCACACCCATATGGGCTTTATCGGCGACGGCGCGGGGGAGGAATGTACCGATGTAAATGAGGGCAGCGACCCCATTACACCTCAGCTTCGTGCCATAGACGGGCTTAATTTCCGTGACGGCTATTTCGCCGACGCGGTAAAAACGGGAGTTACTTCGGTTGTTGCGGGAGTAGGCTCGCTTAATCCCATCGGAGGCGATATGATTGCTCTTAAAACCTCCGCCGACTGTTTGGACAGTGCCGTCATAAGGACTGTGGGGATAAAGTTCGCTTTCGGCGAAAATCCCAAGTCCCGTTATTCGGAAAATGACGATCCGCCCCAGACAAGAATGGCGACCGCCGCTCTTATCCGTGAGGCTCTTTACAAGGCAAAGCGCTATATGCAGGACAGGCAGGCTGCGGAAAATGACCCGGAGCTTTCTTTGCCCGAATATGATATAAAGTGCGAGGCACTTATACCGCTGCTTAAGGGTGAGGTTAAGGCGCATATGCATTGTCACCGTGCGGATGATATAATGACGGCGCTGCGCATATGTGACGAGTTTTCCTTGAAGCCCCTGCTTGTTCACTGCACGGAGGGCTATCTCATAGGGGATATACTTGCAAAGCGGGGCGCAGAGGTGGTTGTGGGACCGATTATTTCCGACAGGGGTAAGCCGGAGCTTGCAAACCTTACCCCTGAAAATGCGGCAAGGCTCTTTGCCGCAGGAATAAGACCCGCAATATGCACCGATCACCCAGAGGTTCCCATAAACTATCTGTCCCTGTCGGCTGCCATATGCGCAAAGCACGGACTGCCGAGAGAAGCGGCGCTAAGCGCCATAACCTCACGAGCGGCGGAGATAGGCTCTGTTTCCGACAGAGTGGGTACGCTTACGGTGGGGAAGGATGCGGATATGATACTTATTGACTCCGACCCCCTTGATGTCTTTTCAAATGTTGTCATGACAGTAATTGACGGAAAAATTGTATATGGAAAGGTATGAAAATGATGAAGAAAACATCTTTTAAAAGAAGTCTTGCCCTTATAGCTGCTGCGGCAATGTGTCTTTCGGCGTTGACGGCTTGTTCCGATTCCTCCTCGGAGGGAGAAGATACCGCAAGCGAGGGTGATGCCGTTCAGACCGAGCAGGAGAACGCTGCCGAAACCGAAGAGGAAAGCAAAACACCCTTGGGAATCTACGGTGATATACGCACGGAGTACAACGAAAATCTGGATTTGAGCGATTATCCCCTCACCGAAAACAATGTTCCCGATGACTACACCCTTACTGTGGAATGTGAAACGGCAGCGCTGGAGGGTAATGCCAAGGTGTCGGACAACGAGCTTGCTTCAGGCGGTCAGTATGTATCGGGTGTGAATGTGGACGGGGATAAAATGACCGTCACCGTAGATGTGGAATACACGGGATTTTATAACCTTAACTTCCGCACAAAGGGCAGCTCCGACGACAGGGTAAACTATGTCTTTGTGGACGGCGAACAGATCGGAGATATAACCAACAACGGTCTTGACGAGTTTACCGATTGTATTCTCTCCAATATTTATCTTGAAGAGGGTACACGGGAGATAGCGGTAACACCTTATTGGGGATATGTGGATTACGACTGCATTATTCTGACAAAATCCACAGCCGTAACCGAAGAAACCTACAACGTTACATCGGGTCTTACCAACGAGAATGCCAGTGAAAACACCGTCCGCCTTTACAACTTCCTCTGCGATATTTACGGTAAATATTCCCTTGCGGGTCAGTATGCCGACGAGGGCAGAGCCTCCAGCGAATACGAGAAAATACTTGCGGCTACAGGTAAATCCTTTGCGGTACTGGGACTTGACGTAAGCGGCTACAGCTTAGGCTCGCAGGCACACGGCACTACATCCTCAACCATAGAATACGCTTATGACTGGTATGTAAATGCCGGAGGAATAGTACAATTCTGCTGGCACTGGACAACCCCCGAGGCATATGCAAAAAATGACAGCGAAAATCCTTGGTACAGCTCCTTCTATAAGGAAGGCTCCAACCTTGATTTGGATAAGGCTATGAACGGCGAGGACGATGAGGCATATCAGCTCCTTATGGACGATATAGACAATATGGCTGAACAGCTGAAAAGGCTTGCCGATGAGGATGTGCCTATTCTTTGGCGGCCTCTCCACGAGGCATCGGGCGGCTGGTTCTGGTGGGGCGACTGCGAGCCTGAAAGCTATATCAAGCTGTGGAATGTAATGTACGATAAGATGACCAATGAGCATGGACTCAATAACCTTATTTGGGTATGGAACGGACAGGATCCCGATTGGTACCCCGGAGATGAAACCGTTGACATTTGCGGCTGGGATATATATGCAGGTGAGCAGGTAGATACCTCACAGAGCGGACGTTTCGGTGATATGGCGACAAATTACGGTGAAAAGACCAAGCTTATCGCCCTGACCGAAAACGGCTGCGTAATGGATCCCGACAAGGTATTCAGGGATAATTCACGTTGGCTTTTCTGGGGCACATGGTCGGATCCCTTTACTATGAAGCTGGGCGTTGTACTCAATGACGAATATACCACAACCGAGCTGCTTATAAAGGCATACAATCACGAAAGAGTGCTTACCCTTGATGAGCTGCCGAATCTGACAACCTATGAAAAGGCTGAATAAGGGGGACAGCGGACAGTGAATTCCATAACAAAAGCCCTCACCGCCATAGTCATAGCCGCATTTGAGCAATGCGGCTATGACCCTGCATTGGGTGAGGTTACGCCCTCGGACAGACCAGATATATGCCAGTTTCAGTGCAACGGCGCGTTTGCAGGTGCAAAGCTATACAGAAAAGCACCCTTTATGATAGCGGAGGAGGTTGCCGCCCTTTTGAGGGAAAAATCGGAGTTTTCCTCGGCAGAGGTGGTAAAGCCGGGATTTATCAACCTTATACTTACCGATGAATATATATTGTCGGTGGTTAAGGAAATAGCCGCAGACGAACACGCAGGTATTCCCCAAGCGGAAAATCCTCAGACCATAGTTATAGACTATGGTGGACCTAACGTGGCAAAGCCGCTCCATATCGGGCATTTGCGTTCGGCTATAATAGGTCAGGCAATGAAAAATTTAGCCCGTGCCTGCGGTCACAAGGTTTATTCCGATGTTCACTTGGGTGACTGGGGACTGCAGATAGGTCTTGTTATAGCGGAGCTTAACGAGCGTTTCCCCGAAAGGCGCTGCTTTGCGGCTGATTTTGATCCCGAAAGGGACAGTGTAGAGCCGCTTTCCGCCGAGCTTCTTTGCGAGGTATATCCCTTTGCAAGCAATAAAAGCAAGGAGGATGAAGCCTTTAAGGAAAAGGCGCATATTGCCACATACGAGCTGCAAAACGGCAGAGCGGGGTACACCGCTCTTTGGAAAGAGATACTCAGAGTTTCCGTGGCTGACCTTAAAGAGAACTATTCAAGGCTGGGCGTAGACTTCGACTATTGGTACGGGGAAAGCGATGCGGATAAATATATCCCCGAGCTTATGAAAATCCTTGAGGAAAAGGGACTTTCCTATGAAAGTGACGGTGCGCTTGTGGTGGACGTTCAGCAAGAGGACGACAAAGCACCCATACCGCCCGCTATTGTAAGAAAGTCGGATAATTCCAGTATTTACGCAACCACGGATTTGGCAACCATTATTCAGCGGGAAAGGGATTTTAAACCCGACAAGATATGGTATGTGGTGGATAAAAGACAGGAGCTGCATTTCACGCAGGTATTCCGCTGCGCCAAGAGGGCTCAGCTTGTCCCGCAGGAAACCGAACTGGAGCTGCTGGGCTTCGGAACGATGAACGGCAGTGACGGAAAGCCCTATAAAACCAGAGATGGCGGAGTTATGAGGCTCAGCGACCTTATCGAAACTGTTACGGAGTCATCGGAAAAGCGGCTTGAGTCGTCCGCCTTTGTGTCGGAGGAAAATCGTTCGGAGTATGCCCGCAAGCTGGGAATGGCTGCCCTTAAATTCGGAGATTTGATAAATCACCGTGCCAAGGATTATATATTCGACATAGATAAATTTCTTTCCGCCGAGGGCAAAACAGGGATATATATTCTCTACACAATTTCCCGAATAAATTCGATTATGAATAAAGCGGAGGGATTAAAACCCGAATTCAGGGGGATATATACCGATGCAGAGCGGGAAATAATGCTAAGGCTGCTGATGACAGGAGATGCTTTTCGACTTGCCATGAGTGAAAAAGCGCCAAACTATGTGTGTGAAAACGCATATCAGCTGGCAGTAGCCTTTTCAAGGTTCTACCACGAAAACAGAATCCTTGACGAAGAGGACGAGGATAAAAAGCTCAGCTGGCTTGCCCTTTCTCTTACGGTAAAGAGGGTAATAACCAAACATCTTGATGTACTGGGCATAGAAACCGTAGAAAATATGTAATTTGCAAAGAATAAGCCCACGGGGAATCTTGGAATCTTCCCGTGGGGCTTATTGTTATTTAAATTGGTTTATAAAAGGTCGGAAGCTCACAGCGTTCGGGCAAATCCATTGAGTAAAATTCATCAACGGTGTATTTTTTATGAGTATCATGTGCCATTTTCATTACCCCGCCATACCCAATTTTTTCAAATTCTCATCTGTGGAAAAACCGGATACGTTGTAGAGTATCAGAACACTGTCATAGTCCTCGGTATCGATTACACTGTCAAGGGGCAGTTGTATGTAACGCAGGTCAATAAGCATTATTTCCGAATAGTGCGACAGCAGCAGGGGAACATAGCTGTTGGCGTAGCTGTCCTTTATAATAAGCAGCTTGCCGCCGATATAGCCGGTATTTATTGTAACTATGGGCTGATTTGAACCGAGGAATACCGAATATTTATCCTTTACGGAGAGGTAATCCCGAAAATATATGCTGTCATATATCTCCGGTTCCGAATCAACCGAGGTATAAACCTCAACAGTTAAATCGTTTTCCGATTGGGGAAGATGCCAAAGATCTATACTGTCGCTCTCTATTCCCTCGTAAAGCACCTTTGAGTAAAATGTTCCGTTAAAAGCGCCCTCCGTGTGTTCGATATCAAAGGCGGTTTCGTCAAGAGGCTCATATCCCATTTTTCGACCGACAGCGGAGTAAGCGGTATATGCCCCCAAGGTTGTCCAGTGGTGGTCGGTGCGGTAATAAATGTAATTATCCCGCTGTGACATCATTGCACTGTAAACATCAAGAAATTCCACACTGTCCCCAAGGTCATCCTTTACCCTGTCCATAAAAGCCCGCTGATCGAGATTTGGCGCATTTTTTGGCAGCTCGTCACTGTAAATTTCCACGGAGGTTGGAACAAGCATAAGGTAAACAGGCGCATCAAGGGCTTCGGAAAAGCTGCGTATACCGTCAAGATTTTTTTGGAGAATTGTTTCGTCCGCTTCCTCGGCCCTTTTCACAATGCGGTTTTTCAGGATATATACTCCGTTTTGCTCACGCCGCCCCAAGGCAAGCTCTATAGTGGATTTGGCACGAACCCAGCTGTCATGCCATGCAAAATGATCCGCAACATAGTCCTCAATTCCGCTTGTTACCGTACCGTCAAAGTAATTTTCCCAAGTGATTTTGGGGAAATCGGCGAGGTATTTGTTAGCGTTCTCCGAAAAGCTCTCCTTTTCGGAGAAAAATGTTACCGCCCCCAAAAAAATCAGCACGCCGAAAAAGAGCAGCACCGAAAGCAGGGCGGCACGGCTTATGAATTTTTTCTGCCCTGCGGCAAAGGTTTTGTTGTTTGCAACAATATCATCGTTATTATTCATAGCTTTTCACCAAAATCAGAACCTGAAATACATAAACGGGTTATAGGCGGCATCAGCCAGATAGCAGGTGCAGATGAGCAGAGCCGCCGTTTTCAGTGGAACGGAAACAGCCGCCGCACCCTTGGGATATTTCCTGCTGCAGTAATCTATAAGCCTTGAGCCAAGTCCCCCTGCCAAAAGCACGCAAGCTGCGATAAGGGGTATATTCTGCGAAATTACATACAGGGCATAGCCGCTGTTGGCAGCCGCACCGTTTCCCGCACCGAACATTGCCGCAAAGTAGCTTGCCGCATCGCCGATGGTGTCCGTATCGAACAGCACCCACCCGAATACCACAAGTACAAAGGTATATATTATTCTCGCAGGTGAGGGCAGCTTTTCAAGGATTTTCCCCCAGCCGATTCTTTCTATTATGACAAGAACACCGAAATACAGTCCCCACAGTACGAAATTCCAGCTTGCGCCGTGCCACAGTCCCGTCAGCGCCCATACTATGATAAGGTTGCGATAGGTTTTTAATGCGGAGCAGCGGCTGCCGCCTAAGGGTATGTAAACATAGGACTTGAACCAGCTTCCCATGGTTATATGCCATCTCCGCCAAAACTCGCTGATGCTTTGGGAAATATAGGGGTGGTCAAAGTTTTTCGGGAAATCAAATCCCAGCATTTTACCCAGTCCTATTGCCATATCCGAATAGCCTGAAAAGTCGTAGTAAATCTGGAATGTGAATGCAAGTATCCCCAGCCATGCCACGGAAGCGGAAATCTGACTGTAATCCATTGCCTTTATTTCCGTCCAGATCATGCCGATATTATTGGCAAGCAGAATTTTCTTTGAAAGACCTCGCACAAACATAGACACACCGCAGTTTATTTTGGAAAGATTTACAGTGCGCTCCTCAAGCTCATCGGCGACCTCGCTGTACCGCACAATAGGCCCCGCCACAATCTGCGGAAAAAGGGACACATAGGAGGCAAAGTTGATAAAGCTTTTCTGAACCTTGATTTTTTTAAGGTAAAGGTCAATGGTATAGGACATACTCTGAAAAGTGAAAAAGGAAATTCCGATAGGGAGATCCACCTGCTTTTCGTTCAGTCCGAAGTCAAAAAGGTCGTTAAGCAGCTTGTTAAGGCTTAGGACAGGATTGGTTATATCGCTGCCTATAAGCGCGTTTATATTGTCTGTGATAAAATCGCTGTATTTGAAAATCGCCAGCAGACCCACGTTCATGCAGACGGAAACCAGCAGGCATTTTTTCCGCTTTGAATTATCATCGTCCCACCTGTCCATAAGCCGCCCCGCAGTGTAGTCGATAGCCGTGGAAAGCAGCATTATGAAAACATAGAAAGGTTCGCCCCAGGCGTAGAAAATCAGTCCCGTTATGAAAATAAGTATGTTTCTGCCTTTGGTGGGGAGGAAGAAATATATCACCATTACTATGGGCAGAAAGTAATATAAAAAGGTAAGCTCCGAAAATACCATATAAATTAACCCTCATCTATCTCGGCGGTAAGACTTTTCAGCTCCTCGGCGGTTATCATGGTGTTAAGTATATCCACAATTGCGGAGGTGGTCATAAGTGACGGGAGATTAAGCCTTTCAAGCAACAGCTTTCGTTTCAAGGCACTGTTTACGCCGCCCGAGTACCCAAGCATGTACATAAGCAGTCTGTCAATGCCGCCATGCTGTCTTTCCGATGTATCACAGGAAATAACCCCCGCTTTTTCAAAGGCTTCCGTCAGGGTTTTAACGTCCATGCCCTCAACACCCAGCTTTCCCTCCTTTGACGGGGAGCTTTTTCGCCGCTCCTTTCCGAAAATATCGGGGATATATACGTTGATTATCTTCCCATCGGGAATACAGCCCTTTATGTAGCTGCGTATCTTGAAACCTGCACTGTCGCTGTCCGTGAGGATAATAACTCCGTCAGACAGGGCATAGTGTCGGATAACGGACAGCTTATCCCTGTCCTTGAATATATGAAAGCCGTCGGTGCAGATTATAACAGCGTTTACCACCGCCGAAAGCTTGATTTTATCATATTTCCCCTCGACAATAACTGCCTCTTTCAAATTTATCATGCTTTAAGTCCTTGCCATTTTAACAATTGCCTCTTCGAGAAGTACGGAGGGTATTCCCCCGCCGGTCTTGAAGCGCATATCCGTTTCGGTGAGAATTTCCATGCAGCGGCGCAGTCTTACCGCAGAGGTTCTGCCTGCCGCCTTAAAGGCATTTTTCACACGAAATTCCAAGTTTTTCGCATAGCCGAAATCGTTCATAACATCTCCCACGGAATGCTTGCTGTCCAAAGCCAGCCTTGCACGGTATATGTCAATCATGCTGCCTGTCACCACATACAGCAGATATACAGGATCGCTTCTCATAGCGGTAAGCTCGCTGAGCAGCTTCATTGAAAGGGAAATGTTTCCCGCCGCCGCTGCGTCCGCAAGCTCATAGCCCTTTGCATCGGGGGTTTCGGGGGTCAGCAGATTCACGGTTTCAGTGGTAATATTCTTTCCTGCACAGTAGGCGCACAGCTTTTGAACCTCGCCCGCAATCATCAAAAAATCCCCGCAGCAGCGTTCAAACAGCATATCAGCCGCCGCCGAATCCACAGTGCAGCCCTCTTTGGAGCAAAGCCGAGAAATTTCCCGTATGGCATCGGATTTGGTTTTTGTGGGGAAAATGCATACCGTACCCGATTTTGATACGGCGTCAATAAGCTTTTTATTTTTGGCGGAGGGTGTCTTTTTGCCCTTGCACACATCTGCATTGGCGGTGTAAAACACCAGCACAGTGGTTTCGGGAAGATTTTTTATTGTTTCCGTAAGCTGTTTCATAGCCTTGTCGGGCAGCTTTTCCGTTTCAAGGTCAAGATCGCAGACGGTGACGCACAGCTTTTCCGCAAAAACAGGCAGACATTCGCAGGCATCGCAGAGAGCGGAAATATCAATGTCCTTGCCCTCAAAGCTGTGGAGATTAAAGTCACGGTCGTCCTTGGAAACGGTCTTTTCAACCAAAGATTTTTCTGTAATCTGAATGTCATAGAAGTCTGTTCCGTAAAGGTAGTACGCACCGGAAATATCGCCGCCTTTAATTCGGCGTTCAAGCTCCGATTGTGTAATTGCTCCCATGTAAACCTCCCTAACAACAAAAATAAAGGGCTACACCACACAAAGCATAGCCGCATTTGCTTTTTAATATTATACACCCTAAAATATGGGTATGTCAAGGGCTTGAGGGGGATTTTACACGGAAATTGATAATACAGCTTTCAACGGCATACGGAGCGGAGCATAAGGGTGACTAAGCGGCAGTGCTGTTTCCGTTGATATTCCTGCCGGTAAGGCTGTGGGAAATAATTATGTTGAGGAAAAGTGCTTGACAATTCGGGAAACAGTGGTATAATATAGAATATAAAATCCACCGGCATGAAAGTTGAAAGCCATAGAGGAGATAAGCAAGTGGAGCAGAAAATAATGTGTCCGCTAATTGATAGGCATATTTCAATTGACGAGTGCATGGAAAACCGAGAAATAAAAGAAAAATTTATCCCGGAGGAATTTAAGGAAAAAGAGCAGTGGAAAGACATTTGCCAAAAATGCAAGTATTATGATTTTTAACGTATTCTGTTTACGGCTCTAAAGACTACGACCCGTCGCAGAACAAGAGTTATTTCACAGTTTCTTTTGAGGAATTGCAGAAGATTCTAAACGAGAACTATGGAACGGGGAAAGTTTCCATATACACCAATGGACAGATAAAGGAAATTTTAGACGTTAGTGAAAACATAGGCGTTGTAATTTCTCCAATTGGAGAAAACCTTGGAGGCACAAAAAAGATTAAAATCCATTATTCTAAAGGCAGAACACACATTGTGCCAATGAAAGAGGATGATTAAATTATGGACTTAAAGCAATATTACAAGAAAAAAGTTAAGATAATTAACTCCAAAGGAGCACAGTATATCGGCACGGTTATCGGCTTTAGCTTTGCGAAAGATGACGAAAAAAACGAAGATGCAATTGATTTAGACTGTGGTTATGGTTTTTACACTTCCGACATCAAGTCAATAGAAATTTTAAGCGAATAACAAAAAAGGGCTATATTAAAGGGCTGAACGTAAAGACATATATATTGGCGGTACGGTAATAACCCCACCCGTCAAGCCCGAAATAACCATAGACGGAAAACGGTGATATATTATGAATAAAACAGAGTTGATAAAAACTCAAATAGCAGAAGGTGCAAGCATATTTGAGTTTGAATATAATGGGCTTGACGGCAACGTTGATTATTATTACATACAGGAAACAAAATCCATTGAAATTCTTTTGTGGTTTAATGGAGAAGAAATAACGGTATATGATATTGATTCTGCTATGAACACTAAATTTATCAACGGCAAATCGTTAGCGGAAGTAGCCGATGATATAAAAATTACAAGCTGATAACCTATCTGCAATTTAAAGTAGAACAAGTGTTTACACGGTCTAAATCGTGTAGACGCTTTTTGTGGCGAATTCCCGAAACAGCTCTTTCAATCCGCTTTTTAACAGCTTATCTTATGTTTTCAATAAAATAGGGGGATCTTTATGTGATCTGATCCCCCATTTATTTACCGAATTAAATTCCTATTGATCGCTGTCCTTGCTGCGGAAACCGCCGAAAGTGAACCTGCATTTACGGCAGACATCATTTTCCGTAGGCATAGAACATATTAAAGCCTTGACCGCTATTTTCCGCAAAGGAGATGCGTATATATCTTCCGCTGCCGTCTATCGCCTCAACAGTTTGGCTTTCCGCTTTATCGTTTTCCCACATATCAAGAGCAGTGCGCCAGCTTTCGCCATCGTCCGAAATCTCAACTGTAAATTTGTGTATCTCGCTGTTGTTCCAGCTGATTTCGATGCGTTCAAAATCGTACACATCACCCGTGTCAACATACCACCACGCATTACTGTCCTCACTGTCGGGACACCAGAATGTGCCCGGGTTACCATCGTTTCCGTATTTGGCTGTGCAGCTATCGGCATTGGAGGAGGAATATGCCGCCTTTTCCCTTGCTTTGTCCGACAACGTGCCCTCGGAGCGGTAAACCTCAAATTCGGCTATCGTAGGCCACATTCCGCCACTTGCGGAAATATCATATACACGCAGGTATCTGTATTTTCCGACTGCCGCTATCGAATAAGCGCCGTTTTCTTCGTTATTTTCGGAATAATCGGCAAGGTCTGTCCAGCTTTCGTTATCGTTGGAGCCTTGCAGAATGAATTTGTACACAATGCCCGACTGCTTCTCGAAGATTATCGAAATCTCGGTGAAATCGGTTTCCTCGCCCATATCAATTGACCACCGGTGCGGAGCAGGCTGATTATTGTCAGCACACCACCAGGTGTTTGTGTTTCCGTCAACCGCAAGGTAGGCAAATTCTCTCCCATCGTTTTCGGTAGAGGCATAGGCTGTCTTTCCCGCTGCCAAATTCTCGCCTTTTTGTACAACAATAATTTCCTCTTCGGCTGAACCCGCATATTCATTGGTCGCTTTGTCGCAATCCTTTGCGTATTCGCAGCCTAAAAACGGTATTTCCAGCACACCGTCAGTAAGTCCGTTTGCCGATGCTGTGAGAATAACCTTTCCGTCATTTTCGTCGGCATCCGCACGCACCCATACGCCGATTTGTCCGCCCTTTGTATTTACGCTTTCATAACCGATAACATATCCGTTTTGCACGGTAAACGAAACCGGCTTATCCTCGTCAACAGTAACAGTGCCGTTTTTGTCCGTAATCTTGACCCACACCAGCTTTACATCACTGCCATTTGCACTAATCGGCACTTCGGATTCGGGTACAAGTTCGATTTTCTCGGCTGCTTCGGAGGCTTTTACGATATATTCGCACACGGTAGCGCCGTCTATGTATCCGACCGCTTTAAGCTCGGAGGCATTATTGTTTGCATCGGCAAATGTAAAGGGTGCGTGGGGAAGACTTTCGGTTGACAGCATTTTTCGGGAATTTGGATCGTAATACTCGCTGTCAGGGGTCTGCTTGCCAATGCTTACACCGTCCGCAAACAGCTCCACTTCATCGCAGTTGCTGAAAATTGTCACATCTTCGGGAGAATTGTCTGTAAGACTGTTTGCAATAAACACCATTGCTCCGCTGTCAATTCCGTATGCCGACAAATCTATATCAGCATCGCGCTGACTGCGGAAAAAGTATGCGGTGTACTTATCAATGCGGTACATATCGGTAACGCCGCAGTAGGTCATTCCCGAATCAAAGCCCGCATAATCATTATATGACCAAATTCCGTCAGCCACAAACCACGATTCATTCCTGCTTAAAATAGCCGACTCGATATGGTTTGCCGCTTGGGTAAGCATTGCATTGTCGCCATTTTCACGCGCCTGTCTGCTGGTAGATGTAGTGCCGCCGTAGTCCCAGTCGCCGTATTCATTGATGATTATGCCCTTGTCCGAGCTGTCCGCTTTATCTCTGACACCAATCTGCGCTGCGCCGAGATAAATATCGAACACATCGGTCAGCCAGCCCGTTGTCCACATACGGCTTATACCGTCGGCAGGGTATTCCTCATTTGCAATGCGCTGCACCTCTTCAGCCCATTCCTCGGTGTAATTGCTTTCGTTAAGACTGGTTTCCCAAGCGATAATACAAGGGTGATTGCGGGAATTGCGTATCATGGTGCGAAGCTCTTGGTAGGTGCTTTCCTTGAATGTATCCGAATCATTGAAATTCTGCCAGCCCGACATACAGTCAAGAACCAATACGCCGTATTTGTCACAGGCATCATAATAAGCATCGGAATGAGGATAATGCGACATTCTGATAAAATCAAAACCGTTTTCCTTTAGCCTTTTTATCTCCTCGTCAACCTCGTTGTCGGGAATTGCATTTCCCAGCACAAATATATCCGAGTGAAGATTTGCACCCTGTGCGGCAAATTTTTCGCCGTTAATATAAAGTCCGTCATGGGTCCATTCGACACTGCGTATTCCGTATGTGGTTTCAACGGTGTCAACAACTTCATTTTCACACAATACGGTGCATTTTACCGTATACAGCTCGGGAGAATAAGGATGCCACAGCTTCGGCTGAGAAACAGTCAGCAGCTCATCAAAGGTATATGCGCCGCCCGCTTCGATTGAAGCAGTGGATTCTCCGCTTACCACCGTTTCTCCCTCGTATAAAACATCTGTCCTCAATGTAATTTCACAAGTATTGTCACTGTCGTTATGGACGTAGGTTTTTGCTCTTATATCCGCACTGTCGCTGCTTACTGACGGAGATGTAAGAAATATTCCTCCCCCCTGCAATCACATCATCTTCAACAGCGTTGCCAATATAAATATTATCGGTAATATCAAGGGTTACGTTTCTGTAAATACCGCCGAAATACTGGAAATCGGGATTTTGCTTGCCGGGAGTATATTCGGGGTTGGGTGTGCTGTCGGTTATAACAGCCAGAAGATTTTCGCCGTCCGTTTTCACTTTGTCGGAAATATCTACGCAAAAGGGTATATATCCGTTGTGATTTTCGGCTATAAGCTCTCCGTTGAGATATACCGAGCAGTTCTGCATTACTCCTTCAAAATTGAGCAAAATTCTCTTTCCTGCGTATGTTTCGTCAAGGGAAAACTGCTTTCTGTAGCAGCTTACGCCCAGATAGCCGTTTTTATCCTCCGCGGTATAAAGCGTGGTGTTATGGGGAAGATTAACCCATGTCCAGTCGCTGTCGTCATATTCCCGAGAAAAACAGCTTTCAGCCACGCCGCGATAATACTTCCAATTGCCGTTAAGACTTATTGTTTCCCGTACAATGTCGTTTGACGCTGCAACGATATTCTCCTGCATAATTTCATCACCCTGTTCCTGCTGACTGCCCCCGCTGCCACTTGCACAGCCCGTAAGCAAAATTGCTGCCGCAGTAACCATAGCGGCTATAAATCTCATTTTCATTTGTATTGCCCCTTTCATCGTTTTTGCCCTGTTGCAATCCCCATTATACACAATATCACCCTATTTGTAAAGAAATAATACTAATTTATACGAACAATACTGACATTCCGCTCTTGACATTTCGGCGGGGATAAGCTATTATATAATAAGCATCGCAAGCATAAGGAGGAGCGCCATGCCGTCAATAAACTATCCTGTAATAGGTGAAGAACAAAATCTGCCGTATTATGTCTGCGGCATTGGTATAGAATTTGAGCAAAACGATATTTTCAGGCGGGAGGGGTTTAAATATCCGCAATTTGTTATTTTCACAAAGGGCGAGGGAGAAATGCTCCTTGAGGGCAAAAAAATTGCACTGAAACAAAACAGTGCAATATATCTGCCTGCAAATGTACCGCATACATATTATTCCATTGGCGGCGAGTGGCAGTCATGGTGGATTAATTTCAGCGGCAGAGATATAGATATGCTCCTTGAAACGCTTGGATTTACCGAGCCAACAATTATTGGCAATACGGCAGATTACGAACGACTGCTGAGAATACTCCGAAAAATATATAATACGATGAAAAACGATAATTTGTACGGAAACTATTATGCCTCAGGATTCCTGTACGAGTTTATGCTTGAGATGTACAAGCATTCCCGAAAAATACCGTCATTTTATGACGACGGCCCCAACGGATTTATAAAAGCAGTTGATTATATGGGAAAAAATTATGCGGAAAGGATTACTATGGAGAAGCTTTGCAGGGTTTCGGATCTATCCGAGGCTCACCTGTGCAGACTTTTCAAAAAGCATTATGGTATGCGACCGATGGAGTATCTTAACAAAACAAGGATACAGCATGCAAAGGAACTGCTTACGCAATCCCATATATCGGTGGAAAATGCGGCCGTTAGTGTAGGGTTTGAAACTCCGTCCTACTTCGGAAGGCTTTTTCGCCGATATGAGGGCTGTTCTCCCTCGGAATATAAAAAATACTATTTATCGGATATCCTATAGCTGCACCATATACTTGTGGGAGCTGCTTTTTCCGATGTATCAGAGCGACACAAGTTGCCCCGCAGCCGTTAAACTGCGGGGCAATGATTTTTTATCCTGCGGGCCAGGTGAACTCCCTGCCGCTCATTACATGGAAATGCAGATGATGTACGCTTTGTCCGGCGCTTTCGCCGCAGTTGCTTACAACTCTGAATCCGTCCTTCATTTCAAGCTCCTTTGAAAGCTTGTATGTGTCAAGTAAAAGTAGGCAGGTTCTTGAAAAATCGTTAAAACAGCTAAAAACAGAGGCAGAAAACGTTAAAAAGGACAGACAAATAAAGCGGTCGGATTTTTCCGACACTAAATGGGTTTTATCTTGGCGATATTCCTCAAAAAGCTCATATTGGATGGTGTGTTAAAGCTAAAGGGATATTCATAGCCTTTGCCCGATGTTTGTTTAATTTGTGCTGCCGAAAGCTCCTTGTATCCGCAATTCACATCCCGCACTTCACTGGAATCACTCACGTCATTACCTTTGCGTTGACACTTTTCCTTTTCTCCACGCTGACCTCGGAGTAATCCATGCCGATAACTGTTTCATCCATGCAGCGTTCCGGCAGCTGCACCACGTTTGCACCGTCTCCGCAGCCTATTTCCGGAATGTCTAAAACGTGTTTCAGTGCAAGATTAGACAGCCCACATACCACATATGTTGTTAATAATATCCTTGTAAGAACTGTTTCTATCCCTTTTAAAGCCTTAGCGAACATTTGCCGTTCAGCGCATATCCACAGTCGAATTATTGCTCTTTATCGTCCGCACACCGAAAACAAAATAAACGACATGGCAAATCCAAACAACGCCAAGAATAATGCATGGAATGTAAATCCCTTTCCGCAGCATCATAAAAAAGCCAAAGCCCATCAAAAGCGTTACACTTACCATAATCATTGCTTTTGTTTTTACCGTCATTCCTTCTTTCTTCACGAAAGACTCCAAATGCTTTTTATACATATCCGTTCCGATAAACCATGTATGCAGTCTTTGGGAAGACTTCGCAAAGCAAAACAATGTGACAAGAAAGAACGGAACCGTAGGCAGAATCGGCAGGACAACCCCTATACATCCTATTCCAAGACAGATACATCCTAAAATTAAATACAGCAATCTTTTCAACTTTATACTTCCTCCATTTTCTTCTTTTCTTTCTTTGTTTCCACAAGGTGCCTAATCGCCGCTGTCGGATGCCAAAGCAACATACGAGGACCCGAAAAACGCATAACAGCTCGTATCCTTTCTCTCATTTCCGCTTTGTAGCAATGCACCCTGCAGTTGGAGCAAAAGGTTTTCGTTTCCATAAACGGACATTTATCACTCCGTTCCCTTGCATAGCAATCAAGTTCCGCACATTCGGGGCAAAGACCGTTTTTTGTTTTATGGTTCTTTTTACAATATAGGGCAATCATCTGTGACACCAATTCTTTTTCCCGTTCCCGCTTTGTCTGCACATTCTTTTCCGTCATCGGATTATCCTCCCTCTGTCAAGACGACCGTCCTGTCCTTGACAGGCTTTCCATGGAATAAATTTTATTGGCAATCCGCATAGTGGACTGACGGTGCGATACCAGCAAAACGGTTTTATTCTCCCGTTCTTCATTCAGAGATTTGAGGATCACCGCTTCGTTTAAGCTGTCAAGGTTACTTGTTGGCTCGTCAAGCAGCAGAAATGGGGAGTTATGTAAAAATGCCCTTGCAAGTCCAATTCGCTGTCTTTCTCCCCCGGACAGTGTATCGCCAAGCTCCCCCACAGGAGTGTCATATCCCTGCGGCAGGCTCATAATGAAATCATGCACCGATGCTTTTTTGCAGGCATCTTCTATTTCTTTATCCGTCACACCCGGGTTTGCAATCCGCAAATTGTTTTTGATACTGTCGTGGAACAGGTGCGTTTCCTGTGTCACAAAGCTTTCGGTATCACGGAGATTTGTCGTATTGATTTCGGTAATATCTGTATCGGAAATCTTCACGGAGCCGTTCTGTACATCCCAAAACCGCATGAACAGCTTTAGCAGAGTAGATTTGCCGCTGCCGCTTTTTCCCACAATGCCCACAACAGAGCCTTCGGGAATTTGCAGAGATACATCATCAAGGATTGTTTCCGTTCCGTAGGAAAAGGTAACATTTTCAGCAGCAGCGCCGTTAAAGGTAATTTCGGGACTGCCTGTTACCTCTTGGACAGTTGGCGTTTCATCAAGGATATCCAGCACCCGATTGCCTGCCGCAAAGGTATTTTGCAGAGTGCTGCCGAGATTTGCAAGAGCCACGCACGGGCCGAATGAACTCATCAGTGCAATCGTTGGAATAAGAACGCCGGAAAAGTCAACCGTGCCGTCCCGGTAAAGCAGTGCCGATGCAAACAGCATGGCAAGGTCAAAAACAAGGATTATGGTATTTGTCGCTGCCAGATTGCGTCCCGATGTTCGTTTCATTTTTGACTCGTCTTTCGACAACTCGTCTGTTCCCACATTCATCTCATTAAGGCGCTTCTCGCCCTGCCCGTACTGAAGCGTTTCCGACAGTCCTCTTAAGGATTCAAGAACAAAGCTACTTAAATCTCCTGATTTTGTACGGAATTTCATACCGTCATCGCCGCTGAGTTTTGAGGTAATAAGCGGAATTGCCACACCTACCGTTATGTATGCAATTAAAGCAATAGCCCCAAGAAAAGGGTGATAGCTTCCAATAAACAGGCACATTACAACAGTAAACAGAAAAGCGATTGCCACAGGGGAAATGGTATGGGCATAGAACACTTCCAAAAGCTCAATATCCGATGTAATAACGGAAATTAAATCCCCCTTATCTTTTCCCTCCAGTTTTGCCGGGCAAAGCTTTCTAAGCGCCTGAAAGACCTTATCCCGGATAAGAGCCAGCAGTTTAAAGGCAATAAAGTGATTGCACGCCTGCTCCGCATAACGGAGAATCCCACGCAGCAAGGCAAATATCCCAACCGAAACAAAAATTGCAGTCAACCCCACAGGAATATCAAATTTAAGCAGACTCAGTACGGCATATCCGCCGAATATAGTAATAAAGGCAGCGCAGAGATGTCCCACAAACCCCATGAGTATTGCAAGAACCATAAATCCTGCCAGCGGTTTTACAAGACCGATAAGTCTTGCCATAACGGTAAATCCGTTTCGTTTTTTCACTTGATTTCACCTTCTTTTCCGTAATTTTCAAGGCTTTGCTGCACATTCCACAGCCTTGCGTATATTCCCTCTTGTTTCAGCAGTGCGTCGTGCCTGCCGCTTTCTTTTACCGCACCGTCCTCCATTATATAAATGTTGTCAGATGCCGCCACATTGGCAAGGCGATGGGAAATGAGTATAACTGTTTTTCTCCCGGCAAGAGCGTGAATTTCTCGCATAATATCATTTTCACTTTCCACATCTATGTTGGAAGTCGCCTCATCAAAAATATAGACAGGGCTGTCGTGAAGCAGTGCCCTTGCAAGGGCAAGCCGCTGACACTGCCCGCCGGAAAGATTACCTCCTTTTTCTGAGATCGGCGTGTCAAGTCCATTTTCCGACTGTAAAAAGTCCGATAAATTCACCCTTTGCAGTACAGTCCACAGCTCGCTGTCATCAGCATCGGATTTTCCCATCAGCAGATTGTCACGCACCGTTCCCTTAAACAGATAGCTTTGATGGCTGATGTAGGTGAAATTTTGCATCAGGCTTGTTTCGCTGATTTCCGAAAGCTCAACGTCTCCGATTTTTACCGTGCCTGTATAGCCCTTGTTTCGCCCCATTAAAACGGCGGCAACGGTTGATTTCCCACAGCCGGATTCACCGACAACGGAAACAAATGAGCCTTTTGGAAAGCGCATATTTATACCGTGCAGAATTTCCCTGTCAGCATCATAGGAAAAGCATAAATCCGAACATTCAATGGAACAGTCCGATGGAACTTTCCCCGTCTTTTCTTCCGCTTCCGGCAGATCCAGCAGACGGAAGATCTTATCGCTTGCCGCCATTCTGTTCATTGCGATGTGGAAGAAAGAGCCGAGCTGCCGCATGGGAATAAAGAAATCCGCCGCAAGCAGAATAATCAACAGGCATCCCGCAAGCGAAACATGACCTCCTCTGTATTGCGTTACCGCCATGATCACACCGAGAGCAGCACCGCCATAGGCGATTAAGTCCATGATCGTAATGGAGTTAAGCTGCATGGTAAGCACTTTCATGGTAATCCTGCGGAACTTCTCGGATTCACGGTTCATCTCTTCGTTCTTATAGCCGTCCGCCCGATAAATTTTCAATGTGGTAAGACCCTGCAAGTTTTCAAGAAAAGTATCGCCAAGTGCCGTGTACTGCCCCCAATATTTCGACAGCAGTTTTTTCGCCCATGTCTGCACCACAGCAATCGCAACGGGAATCAGCGGCACACACACAAGCAGAACAATCGCCGATGGTACATTCACAAAGCACAGATAGAGAAACAATGTCACAGGTGCAAGCATTGCATAAAAAAACTGGGGCAGATAGGCGCCGAAATAGGTTTCAAGCTGCTCTACACCCTCTACCGCCACCTGCACTACCTCAGATGTCTGTACCTGCTCTCGATAGGAAGAGCCGAGCTTTAAAAGCTTACAGTATATCTTTTCCCAAAGTATGCTTTTAACCGCTTTTGAAGAAAGATATCCCATGCGGGAAGCACCTATGGTACAGGAAAAGCGGATAACCACCGCAATGAGTGCAGCTACTGCTGTGGCGGCAAGCCCGCCCACGGCAATACTTTCGGTATCCGCCACCTTTTGAAACAAGTTCTGCAGCAGACAGACAATGCTTGTCATCATAACGATGTTCGCCGCAAGGGAACACCACTGCAGGATCACATTCCCGGCTATGTATTTTTTGCTTTCGCCGACCATTCCGATCAGCCGTTTATTTATCATCATACCGATCTATCTCCTTTGGGGTATTACTTTTTCTTCAGGCGGAGAGCACCCCCCCGCTGTATTATTACTAAAAAACAATTGAGTTAGCAATAACTAACTCAATTATATAACACAATACCTCATTTGTCAATAGCAATTGCGAATTTCACTTGTACAAAAATTCATGGAACTAATCCTGTTATCTCCCCTTTGACATCAAGAGTGTCGATGTTTTACTTTTGCATTTGGTATTCCGTTATACTAAAATCTCTGTTCCATTCAAAGTCAGTTGTCAAGAGGTGAACAGGAAAAGTTCATATAATATTCTCGGATTAACTCTTGTTTTTCTGCTTGTTGTGCTGTACAATGCAGTTAGCTAAAGCTAACCATTTATACAAGGAGGGTTATCACTATGGACAAGCAGAAAAAAAGTAAGCTGACAAATCGGCTGATACTCGGAATTGTTTCGTTTATATTGTTTATGATCGGTGACTGGCTGCTTGATATGAAGGGTGCAGGAAATGTGACGACCGGAATTGTAGACTCTGATTGGGTTTCCATGTCCATGTGGCGGTTTGAAGCGTCCATTTTACTGACCGCTGTGGCAATGCCGATCTATTGGGTTGGCATACACGCAGCAAAGGAAATCGTAACCGAGGGACTGAAAAACGGCACAAAATGGGACAAGCGAATGTCCAAGATGTTTTGCATCGGTGCAAACGCCGGTTTGATGTCATTTTTGTTTATTCATATTATGTGCTGCCTGTTCCCGATTGTTTTTAAGTGCATTTATGCCGAAACGGGAGATTCACTAATGGCTGCGAATCTTGTGAATCAGTCAGCCGCCTATATCATGATTCCGTTTGCCGCTTATTATGTCGTTGCGGACGGCTGTATCTCTGCCGGTTGGATTTATATGGCGTGGACGGGAAAGCTGAACCTAAAAAAATGGCAGATTCTTTTCTGCCCGCTTTGTACGCTGCTTATCGGCTTTGTATTAAAATTGATTCCCATACTGGAACCGATTACCGGAGCTTTTGAATCGTTGGGGACTTTGCTGATTATGTGCGCCCTATGCTGTTCTGTCCAAAAGGCTGCGTCGAACTGACGATGCTTGGCAATTCCCATATGCCGGTGGAAGAAAATAATACGAGAAGACTACGTTTTTTGGTACTTAATAGAGAATATATTGTGGAGAGAATTACAGAGCTATGCATGAATACTATCAGAAAAATTACGCTAAATTAAAGAAGTCCATGAATGGCTACCTGAAACTGATTTCTGCTGAATTGCAGCAAGCAAGCGGAAAGGATTATTCTGAGCTTCTGGAAGAAATCTGGGATTTCTATGACAAAAATCTGCTTGAGCATTTTCCCTACATTGGCGGGGATGACGTGAGCGGTACAGGAAGCCTGACGGGAGCATATTATTTTGTGGCGATGGGTGAGGTCTTGAGGAACTACGGCGTTTCTTTAGATGATGCTGGTCATTTGATGGTGCTGTCCTACGAACGAACCTTTCTGCGGATTCCGGGATTTGCCCGAAAGCTTGCGGGAAAGATGTTCAACAGTACGAAGATACTGAATAAAATGTTTCAAAAGGAAGATAAGGAGAATGCGGCAAATGCGGAAAAGAATCCGGGCAGCTTCGAGACGAAAACCATGATCCCTCCGGAAGAGGGATATGCATTCAGCTATCATAATCTTGTATGTCCGTTGGCGAACTTCGCTAAAGAACACGGTTATATGGAATATATGCCCTATCTTTGTAATCTGGACTATGTGATGTTCGGGATGCTGGGTGCGCCGCTGTACCGTGAGCAGACCTGTGCCTCCGGCGGGGAATATTGTGACTTCAAATTGAAGTCCGGAGCCCATGTCTTGCCTTATTGGCCACCGGTGTTCAAACAGGGAGAGGGGTATCAATAACAGGCTTTTCAACCTGAACTTAACACAATAATATCTAAAGAACCTCTAAACAATCAGCCTACTTGCTACCCGGTATGTAAGCATCGAAATATTTGAAAAGCTACGGAAAAGCGGACTTCCCCACACCTGCGTGGGATATTCTCGGAGAAGAATCAAAAATATAGGAGAGATAGAGCGTGAAATATATCGGAATGCCCATGGGAATGTGGGTTTTGTTCGGAAAATCTTTTGAACAAAACCTATGTACGGATTTTGGACTGAACAGTGAAACGGCAAAGGCTGTGAGAAAAAGAGCGAAATCTCGTTATAAAGAAATCATTGCAGGAGCGCCGGAGTTTGAGAAAGCGGACAGGTTTAAGATGAATCTCGTCAACTGCGCCCTACTATGTGCATTTGTGCTAAATATGCCCGAACGTCCCGATGTTGGGCGGCTGACGGAGTATTATGCCGATTCTATGATGACTTCTCCAATGAAGTGGTTTTGCAGAATGAGCGGCAAAAATAAGTTCACTGACAAGGACATTTCTTCCTTGAGAGCCACGGAAAACTTCGAGCCGCCGATAGGAATCCCTATTCGTGGAATATGGAATTTTATCCTTACGCTGACGGCAGCGGATATGAGGCTCGTTTTACTGCCTGTGGTATCTGTACGTTGATGCGGGAACTGGGATTATATGATCTCGTTCCGGCTATGTGCCGATTGGATCACACCATGAGCGATGCAAGCGGAGTGTCGGATTTCGTGCGGAAATACACCCTCGCCTCCGGCGGTCCTTACTGCGACTGCGGATATAAAAAACTGAAATAAAGGGAGACAATCACAAGTATGAAAGAAACCGAAAACGAACAAAAGCATTTGCCTGTGATAGGTGTGGGACCGCTCATCGTAATACCGCAATTGGTTGTTACCGCATTAGCAATCATTCTGTCGGAAATGGGGATAATATATTCACTGCAAATAAAAGAATTGAAAATTCCCTTTATCATCATTGGGAGTATACTGATTTTATTGGGAGCATGGCTATGGTTTAGCTCGAATTTCAAAGTCAAGATGGATGCCTGCATTAAAGAAAATCATTTAGCTACATCCGGCGTATATTCAATAGTGCGAAATCCAATATACAGTGCATTTTTCCTAATGTGTATCGGAGTGTTTTTTATAGAGGCGAATATTATTCTATTTGTTCTTCCCGTTGTTTACTATGCGTATATGACAGTTTTTCTGATAAAAACAGAAGAAAAATGGCTGAGTGAATTATGTGGAAAGGAATATGAAGAATATTGTAAAAACGCGAATCGCTGTATTCCTTGGATGCCGAAAAGAAAGTAAAATTCCAGTTTATCAAACCGGACTTAATGTATTTTACATCTAAGAGCGGCTGTATGTCCCGCACTTCCATTTACCCATATATTCAACTATGTAATGAACACAGCAGCTTTGGTAATTCATTTAAACCATTTATTGACATTACATTTGGCGGTACCTTACTATTATTTCTGTTCAGCCAAATTGCGCTTATTCCCAAATCAATACAAGGATATATATCTGTCATCAAATCATCTCCAATATATATGTATGTATTATTTTTACTGTATTTTTTTTAATTCTTCAAAAAATCCATACTCGGGTTTGGCTATTCTCATTTCGCCGGCATATTTTTTTACAACAAAATACTTATCAATACCTGTCACGTGTATTTTATTTTGCTGCTGCGACATTTCTCTGTTACCGGCAATTCCTTTTTCTGTTTCTTTTAGTTTTTCTAAACAGGTTTTTACATCATCGAAAAGTGTCCAGCTTGCTTCAAACTCTTTTTTGTATTCATAAAAAATTATCTTGGATTCTTCAAATGATAGCATTTTATTGTCAACCCGAAAAAATCCATTATTCTCATTGCACCCTGTTCTTCAAAAGAAATATTCCTTAGTAAATATTCTGAAAAATATTTACTTGAAGTATCTTTCCAAATTTTGGAATAGTTGTTTACATTGAAATTATATTTTTCCATAATAAAGCTATTGCTCTTTTTTCACTTTTGCTATAATCCACCAATGTATTATCTATATCGAAAAAAAATCATAAATAACCTCATCTTTCTTTTTTCCAAGGTATAAAATTTTTTGTCCCGACAACTTTCGATCTGTATTCGTATACAAAAGTCAGTATACCATATCGGAATTATAAAAGAAATGCAGTGGCGTGTCCGATTCGTGAAATTATTATCAAGCTCACCGTTTGATACCGTTCTGTATCTTTTGGTATAGATTTTAATGCCTTGCGGGGAGGATTATGGTTCTCCAAGGGGCGTTTTGACGGAATGAAAATAGCGATAGGCTGTCGGGCAGTATTTGCAGGATATCAAGGCTTCGAGGAAAAATAAATCCGTAAAATTTACAATTACTATTGACAAACAGAGGACTATACTGTATAATAAGGTTAGCTGCCGCTAACTACAGATACATGGCAGAAAGCATATTGCGGCAGAAATGCTACCGACAGCTAACAGTCGGGCAGACTGAGCCTGCACTCGCCGCCTTTTTTTGCTACGCAATGCGGTGGTTTGTTGCCCGCCTTTAGCCGTCGGTATGCTTGCTAACGCAATTCAAGGGCGGCATACGGCGGCGGGAGACGGTGGCTGCGGTCACAGACTGCCGGTGGTTGAGGTCACAGACTGCTTGGCGGTTAGCTGACGCTAATTATGTGGAATGAAATTGTTAAAACAGAGTTGCTTAAACCGAAGACTGAAAGGGGACAAAAATAGCTATGGAAGAACGAAAATTACAATTGGGAGATGTGCAGGAAACTGCTTTTATTCCGCTGTCGAACAGAGCGACAGAAACGCTGAGAAAGAAGCCGAGAGTGCGGGATTATAAGGCTGTTGAGATTATCAACGAGCTTAATATAGAAACCTCGAAATTTGATAAAGCTATTACCCATGAAAGTGTTATTGCCAGAACAATCATGTTTGACGATGCCGTGAGATCCTTTATAAAAAGATACCCCGATGCGCTCTGCCTTAATTTCGGATGCGGGCTGGACGATCGCTTCAGCAGAGTGGATAACGGACGTATCCTTTGGTATGACATCGATTTGGAGGATTCTATCGCCGTAAGAAGTAAGATATTTGAGAATACGGATCGAAGAAAAATGCTTGCAGGCAGCGTTTTGGAAACAAAGTGGCATAAGAGTATATTTGAAGAAGCGGATAAGGCGCGCAGGGTGATTGTAATTGCAGAGGGACTTTTTATGTATTTCTCAAAGGAAGATAATCAGAAAATATTAAATAATATCGTGTCGCTTGCGCCGCATGGAACCCTTGCGGTGGAGATGATGCGGCAATCTATGATGGACGAGAGGAAGCATGACACAGTCAAAGAAACAAACGCGAGGTTTGGCTGGGGAACGACATCGGGTCATGAATTTGAACAGCTTGAGCCAAGGATGAAGCTGGTCAGCGAGCGCAGCTTTTCCGAGCAGATGATGAAGTCAACGCTTTTAAGCAGGATTATAGGTCTTGTAAGCATGAAAATAAATAATCGTATCGCGGTTTTTGAGTGGTAGGGGATTGAGTAACGCGATTGCAAATAATTTGTAGGCTGTCTGTATTCGGAACGGTTGAGAGCTTAGAAAGCTGTTAAGGAGAAATTATAATGAAAACCTATGAATTCGGAGATAAAAGCAAGCCTGTGATATTACTCCTGCCGGGAACCTGCTGTTACTGGAACAACAACTTCGGCGAGGTGATACCCCTGCTTGAAAAAAGCTTCTATGTGGTCTGCGTTTCCTATGACGGCTTTGATGAAACGGAGGACACCGTTTTCCCGTCCATGACGGAGGAAACGGAAAGGATAGAGGCATACATACAAAAGCACTTTGGCGGGAAAATCACCTGCGCCTACGGCTGCTCCTTAGGCGGCTCTTTTGTGGGGCTTTTGATTCAAAGGGGAAAGATACATATTGACCACGGAATTATAGGCAGCTCCGATATGGATCAGAGCGGCAGGCTTGCGGCAGGGATTCAGGCAAGTATTATTGCACCTATTCTCCGCGGAATGTTGAGCAAGGGAAAGCTGCCGAATTGGGTGAATAAGCAAATGGAAAGTTGTTCCTCGGAGGAGCGGGTTTATATGGATAAAATGCTGTCTATGTTTGGGATAGGCACAACAAAGATGTCGTTCGTCAAAAGAAAAAGCATTTACAATCAATTTTACTCCGACCTTGTAACGTCCCTTGATAACGGCATAGGTTCGGAAAACACTGTAATTCACTGCTTCTATGCGGAGAAGATGGGAGAAAAGTATCTTTCGCGGTATAAACAGCATTTTGCAGATCCCGATATAAGGCGACACCCGATGCAGCATGAGGAGCTGCTTGTTTGCTATCCGCAGAAATGGGTAAACGAGGTTGAGGACTGCTGCGGTATGGGGAATATTGCCGATTAATAGGATATCCGAGCTTTAAGCGGCTTATATAATTCACAGGTGCTGTGTAATCCGATGAATAAATTATTCACCGTTTCCTTAATGTTATTGTTAAATTTCTCTTGCATTATCACCTTTAGTGTGGTATAATAATATCGGTTTTGCAGAGCCTGCTTGCTGCAATTGCATATTATCGTGGAGGAGAGAGAACCTTGAATAATAATTCCGGTAATCACAACGAAAATAAAAAGCCTAAGGGTCATACTAAGGACAATCGCCCACAATTCCCCAAAAGAGCCGTTATTACGGGCGGTATGCCTTATGGAAATAAAACACTGCACTTCGGTCATGTGGGAGGCGTTTTCGTCTTTGCGGACGTTTACGCCCGCTTTCTGCGTGACAGAATAGGCAAGGAAAATGTTATTTTTGTTTCGGGTACGGACTGCTACGGTTCACCTATCGCCGAGGGCTATCGTAAAGCTAAGGAAAAGGGCTTTGAAGGCTCTATCGAGGACTATGTCCGCAGAAATCATGAGGCACAGAAAAAGACATTGCAGGATTACGGCATAAGTCTTGATATATTCGGCGCATCGGGTCTGGGCGAGTCCGCAGAGTGGCATAACAAGGTGTCCGATGGCTTTATCCGCCGACTTTATGAGCTGGGTCATTTGAAGAAAATTTCCACCGCACAGTTCTATGACGAAAAGGCGGAAACTTATCTTAACGGCAGACAGGTTGTGGGAAAATGTCCCGTTCAAGGCTGTCAGTCGGAAAAAGGCTATGCGGATGAATGTGATTTGGGTCACCAGTATATGCCCGAAAATCTTATTGACCCCAAAAGTACCCTTACGGGGGAAACTCCCGTTATGAAGGATGTTTCCAACTGGTATTTCCGCCTGCCCGAATACAATGACCTTATGAAGCAGGTTGTGGCGGATATGGAAAAGCAGGATAATGTCCGTCCCGTTGTAACTAAAACCATTAAGGAATTTTTAGAGCCGCCTGTTATTTATGTAATGAATAATTACATGGATATTTACAAGGAGCTTGCCCCGAAAATGGCGCCCCATAAGCTGATTGAAGAGCCTAAGAAAACCTCATTTACCATAGAATTTGAGGAGCTTTCCCAGAGAGATGAGGCTTGCCGTATGCTCACCGAAAGAGGTGTGCGTTTCAGAGAGGGAAAAACCCTTGTGCCTTTCCGTCTTACGGGAAATATCGAGTGGGGCGTTCCCGCGCCGCAGCTTGAGGGCGAAGAGCCGCTTACCGTTTGGGTATGGCCCGAATCCCTTTGGGCACCTATTTCATTCACTATAACCTACCTTGCTTCTCAGGGAAAGGACACGGAGCTTTGGCGGGATTATTGGTGTTCCGATGATGCTAAGGTTTATCAGTTCATAGGTCAGGATAATATTTATTTCTATGCCATTGCACAGATTGCCATGTGGATAGCACAGCAGTCGGCTGATTTCAATTCCCTTAGTGCAAGACCCGCAGACGGACAGCTTTCCATGCCCGTACCCGTTGCCAATAATCATATATTATTCCTTGATAAAAAGGCTTCCTCAAGCTCTGATATCAAGCCGCCTATGGCAGACGAGCTTCTGAATTACTACACTGCAGAACAGCTTAGAATGCACTGGCTGGGATTAGGCTTGGGTGTGCGCAGTGTAAGCTTCCAGCCAAAGCCTCTTAATCCCGCAGCAAAGCCGGAGGACAGTGACCCCGTTACGAAAGAGGGCTTCCTGCTTTCCAACGTTTTCAATCGTATAATAAGAACCTGTTTTTACGATACACAGAAGTATTATGACGGTTATATGCCCTTGGGTCAGGTATCGGAGGATATTATTGCCGAGTCGGAAAAGGCTGTTCTCGATTACGAATGGTTTATGTACAAGACGGAGTTCCACCAAGTAACATATGTGCTGGATTCCTTTATACGCAAGGCAAGTAAATATATGGCAAAGGCAAAAAAAGCCGCTGATGATGTGGAAAAAGCAGGTGACGGTAATGCGGACGCTCTCCGCCGCGAGTATCTTATTAACACATTCCATATGATAAGGGTTGCCGCTGTGCTTCTCCACCCCCTCGCCCCCGACGGCACGCAGATGGTACTGGAGTATTTGGGCTTTGACGAGAGCTTCTGGAGTTGGGATAATATCTTCCTCACCATGAAGGATTTGTGCGGAAATGAGGAAAGTCACAAGCTGAAATTCTTAGAGCCGAGAGTTGACTTCTTTAAAAAGCACCCCAGTCAGTACAAAAGCGAAGAAAATTGACATTTCTAAGGCGAATTTTTTGTGAAAATGCAAAAATAACTGAAAATGTGTAGACAAACACCTTAGAAAGTGCTATAATATTAAGTGTTATGTTTTTATGAACAGCTAACTGATATTTGGAGGTTAATAGAATGTCAAGCAATATAAAAAGAACCGTTGCGGGAGTAACGGCGCTTATGATGGCATTGTCACTTTCCGCTTGCGGCAAGGATTCCACATGGGCTGCTACAAGCAACGGCGAACAGGTGCCTGCCGGTATGTATATATTCTATTTGCAAAGTGCTTATTATGATGCGGTAAATCAGCTTGAGGCGGACGAGGATGGTAATACTCCCGATGTCTTCACGCAGGAATTTGACGGCGTTGATGCAAAAACGTGGATACAGAACGAGACTACAAACGACCTGAAGCGTTACTGTGCTATTGAGCAGAAGTGCGATGAATACGGAATTACCCTTGAAAGCACCGATACCGAGGCGGCGGAGCTTTATGTTGAACAGCTTTGGGAATATTACGGCTCTTACTATGAGGAAGAGGGCATAAGCATGGATTCCTACTTAAAGCTGTACCTTAACAGCCTTAAAAGCAGTATGCTTTTTGAAGTCCTTTATTCCGAGGGCGGTGATTACGCTGTTTCCGATGATGAACTGAAAACATATCTTGATGAAAATTACGCAATGATCAACTATATCGAGGTTGAGTTAAGAGATGGCGAGGGAAATCTTCTTAAATCCGATGGCAAGGACGAACGCCGCGAGCTGGAGCAGGAATATATAGATCGCTACAACAACGGTGAGGACTTTGACCTGCTTAATGCGGATTATACCGCATGGTATGATAACCTTATTGCAGAGGCTGAAGCAGCGGCTGCCGAGGCTGAAGCTGCCGAGGAGGAAACCGATGCTGCGCTCGAAACTGCCGAGGTTGAGGAATCCGATGCACAGACAAGCCCCGATGAGGACGAGGATCAGGTAACCGAGGACACCGCGGAAAGGTCGGAAACCGAGGATATCGATGAAGAACCCGCCGAAACCGAGGAAACAGCAGAGGAAGAAGCTGCAGAGGAGAGCGAGGAAGCGTCGGAAACCGAAGCTGCCGATACAGAGGAATTAACCGAAGATACCTCCGAGGAGGAAACCGAGGTTGAATCCAATCTGCAGGTTATTGCAAAGAGCGGTACAACACCCACAGCGGCTGTTGTTACAGCGGTCTTTGACGAGATGGAAAAGGGAGAAATAAGAATCGTTGAGGGCGATGAGGTTGACTACATTGTAGTAAAGCTCGATGTGCTTGAAACAGATGAATACTACCTTACCGCCAAGGAGTCCCTGCTTAGTGAAATGAAGTGGGACGAATATGATGCTCTCGTGGATCAGTGGGCAGGCGAAATAGATTTCCAGAGAAATCAGAAGGCTTATGACAGATACGATCCCGAAAAGCTTTTTGGATAATAAAACAGAATAGATAAAGTGAAAGGGTAATGAGCGGTTTACGTTCATTACCCTTTCGGTATATGGTTTGATAAATTATACTTCTATTTCGTTTATCCTGTCAAGAAGCCACTTCTTATCGTCCAGACCTCTTATTCCCTTATTAAAGAGAACGTCCATTCTGTAGCGAATGTATTCATCATAAAGCTTTGTGCCAAAAAGGTTTTCGGTAATAAGTGCCTTGTACTTCGCTTCACTGCAGCTGCCCGACATAATGTAAAGCGCCTGCTCCAGCATAAGCATTTTTCTGTCTCTCGATGAGAGAGAGCCGTCCGCCGCAAGCCGCTGAATTTCATCTGCATTACCCTGCTTATCCTTGCGTATGCACATACCCGCGCCGCTCAATCCGCCTGCCATACGTATGCAGTTGGTTTTGATAGCCTCAGCCGCAAAGGGGAATACATCTGCGGGGATAGCATCGGGTGCAGGCAGGTATATTTCCTCATCGAGCATTGGGTAAATAAGCTCCTCGCATATTGCGGCAAAATAATAGCAATGGTCGTCCTTTGTAATAAGAGGGTATTTATAGCAGCGCATATCGCCCTCAATCGAGGCGTCAAGCAGCGCATCTCTTGCACTTGAATAGAAGCTGTCGCTGTCCCTTTCACACTTTGCGGAAACCAACTCATCCAGCTTTTGACTGCTGTACTCGCCGGTGTCGTCCTTATCTGCATCGAGGAATGTTCTTGTACCGTTATAGCACTTGCTGTAAAGCTGTGAACAGAATTCGGGAACCTCCGTATAGCTTGCAAACAGCCGAGAAAGCACGGTTGCGGAAACATCATCGGAAATAAGGGGAACATTGTCCCCCTTTTCGTGCTTGTAATTTTCATCGATGAAAGCGATAATCTTCTCTTTCATGCGATCAGCTTCATTTTCGGGCATTGAAGCAAAATCTATCCTTTCCATAACAATGGGAAGCATAAGATCTCTGGGAACATATCCGCTTAAATACTTGAAGCGGTCATTGGAAAGTAGCATAGCCATTTTAGGGAGAATTTTCTGCTGCTCGGAAATTCCTGTCTGAACCTTACCCGACATAACGCCCAGATAAGCGAACATTTCCGCATATTTCTTCATAATGGTTGTTTCGGTGAGGTAGTTGAAGAAATATCCGTATACATAGCCCTTGAAAAAATCCTTTACACTGTCAAACAGTGTGCTGTCCGCTAAAATTCCCGCCTTAAACCTTTCAATCAGGTTGTCCGCAGCGGATGCTTCAACAAATTCTCTTCCGCCGTTCAAGGAAATAAGGGTGTCCTTTTGGCTCTTGAAAAACAGCTTCACATATGTACTGCATGAGCATTCGGCATCTGCGCCGTTCTTAGCCTCCTCAGCATGGGACCATACAAGAAAGGCTCTGTGCATATTTTTCAGTGTGTCCTCGGAATTTTCGGTAAGCTCCGTTTCATTTACCGTCCATGAAGATGAAAGAGTACCGTTCTCGTTGAAGTCGCGGAGTATTGCTTCGATTTCCTCCTTGAATGCGGCATATGCGGGAGAACCCTCCATACATATAACCGCGTCCATCAGCTCCGGGGCGATTGCGGTAAGTTCAAGGGCTGCACTCATATAAATCAATCCTTTCTACTAATTTATGCCATACTCGGCTCTGTATTCCCTCATTTTGCCGAGGTATTCCTTTCCGTCTATGACACCGCTTTCAATGGCGTCAATTATGTCGTTTATGGTAACAATCGGATAAACCCTTACGCCGTAGTCTTGGTAAATCTGCTGTAACGCACCGGTCTGCGAGTCAAGGGCTTTTTCCATTCTGTCCACAGTAATAACCATACCGGTAATATCCACATTGGCAGCTGCTTTCAGCTTGGGATAGACCTCAGAAAAGGCTTTTCCCGAAGTGATAACGTCCTCAATGATAATCACCTTTTCGCCGTCAACAGGCTGTTTTCCCACGAAAACGCCGCCCTCGCCGTGATCCTTGACCTCCTTGCGGTCGAAGCAGAAGCCTGTGTCACGGTTATATTTTTCCGAAAGTGCAATAGCAGCGGAGCAGGCAAGGGGTATTCCTTTATAAGCGGGGCCGAAGAGGTTATCACCCTCAATGCCGTTTTCGGCAATGCAGTCCGCATAAAACTCGCCCAACCGTCTAAGCTGTGCGCCGGTACGGTATTTACCCGCATTGATAAAATAGGGCGCCTTTCTGCCGCTTTTCAAGGTGAAATCGCCGAAAGTAAGCACCTCACATTCAGCCATAAAGGATATAAATTCGTTTTTGTAGCTCATGGATATTCTCCTTGCAAAATCAATAATTACTTTATAATTATAGCACATATATTTATGCAAATCAACAGTTTTTATGAAAAAAGTTTAAAATAAGCAGGCAGGGCGGGGTGCCCCCGCCGGTGGCTGCGGTCACAGACCGCCCCTGCCTATCAGAAGCTTGATTTTCTTGCCCTCTTCGGAAAACATTTTCTCGTGCTCCGTCATTACATTTCCCTCGTATCCGCTGTTGTGCAGATCCTTAGTGGAATATATTATCTCATACCCCGCTTCCGGAAAATAAATCAGGCTGTCCTCAAAAAGTCCGTCATCATCTGTCTTGAAGTGGATTTCTCCGCTCCCAAGCAGTCCCTTGTACTGCAAAAGCTGCCTTGTGTGGGTCAGTCTGCGCTTGTTGTGCTTCAAGCGTGGCCACGGATTGCAGAAATTAATGTAAATCCTGTCTACCTTGTCACCCTCACCGTAGAAATTAGCAATATTTTCAATATTCATCTGCATTAATCTAATGTTGTCGGGACGGCGGTTTTCCGCGGAAAATGCCGCTTCAATCGTTCGCCGTGCCACTCCCAGCATATCGCTTTTAATATCGCAGGCTATGTAATTGATATTGGGATTGTTCAGCGCCGATTTCGCCGCAAATCCTCCCTTTCCGCACCCAAGCTCCAGATATATGGGGTTGGAATTGGGAAAAATATCTCCCCAGTGGGATATAAGCCCCTCGTCACTCTTTATATAATAGGGACAAACCGCAAGCTCCGGCTCCGCCCATTTCTTTTTTCTGATTCTCACAAATACATACCTCCATTCAAGATTATTATACTACATTCTGATACAAAAATCAATGCCAAATGAAATGAATTGCCCTATTTTCTATACCGGCAACTTACTGCCGGTCACTAACCAATGGTGGGTGCAGGCTCAGCCTGCTTTCGTTGACAAGGTTACTCCATGCCGGTTGAAATGGATTGCACCGTAAGGCAATGGCTGCGATCAATGACCGATGGTGGGTGCAGGCTCAGCCTGCTTTCGTTGACAAGGTTACTCCATGCCGGTTGAAATGGAATGCACCGTAAGGCAATGGCTGCGATCAATGACCAATGGTGGGTGCAGGCTCAGCCTGCTCGTTGACAAAGTAAAAACTCTATGGTACAATAATATAAAGATTATTTTATTGGAGGTATTATCATGAGAAAGAATATCAAAACCACCGAGGCTATTTTCCCAATGCCTGTGCTGATGATAGCAACGTACAACGAGGACGGTAGTATTGATGTGATGAATGCCGCATGGGGTACTATGCTTGAAAGGGATTACGTTATCCTTAATCTGACCGAAACCCACAAAACCGTACAGAATATCAAGGCGAGAAAGGCTTTTACCGTGAGCATTGCCGATTCGGCTCATACGGTTCAGGCGGATTATTTCGGAATAGCTTCGGGAAACGACACTCCCGATAAATTCGCCAAAAGCGGTCTTACCGCCAAAAGGTCGGAAAACGTGGATGCACCTATTATAAACGAATTTCCCCTTTGCATGGAGTGCGAATTTGTGGAGTACCAGGATGATGAATATGGATGCGGCGTTATAGGGCGTGTGGTAAACACCACTGCCGATGAATCCGTTATGGACGGGGATAGAGTGAATATAGAAAAGGTTTCAGCTATCGCCTTTGACCCTTACACCCACGGCTACTACAAGGTAACGGAGCGTGTAGGAAACGCTTTTAAGGACGGACTTCAGCTGAAATGATTACTATGACGGAGCGACAGGAAATTCTTGATTTCGGCATGACATTTCCCGATGTATACATAGACACGCCCTTTCGTGACGATAACTGGGTTTTGCTGAGATACCGAAAAAACAAAAGAGCCTTTGCGTGGACATATGAACGCAAAGGGCATATATGGGTAAATGTAAAGGCTGATCCCATGTGGCGGGATTTCTGGCGGAATGAATATCCTGCCGTTATTCCCGCCTATCACCAAAACAAGGAGCACTGGAACTCCATTATCCTTGACGGCTCAATACCTGAAAAGGATATTAAGCAGATGATCAAGGAAAGCTATATACTGATATGCGGGGCAGGCTGTGCTGTTAGAAGATAGAGAATAGAAGTAGGAGGATAGAGTCATGACTTGTTACTTTACTTTTGAAGTGCTTTCAATATCGTGAACGAGCAAGTTTCTATTCTCTTTCCTCTATCTTCTATCATCTAGCAATGCAGTATTATCTTGCGAAAAAATAATATATCAATCCGTAGATTACCGAGGCGGCTGTGCCGTATAGAATTACGGGACCCGATATTATAAAGATTTTCGCGCCAAGTCCAAGCACATAGCCCTCCGACTTGAACTCTACTGCGGGGGATGCTACCGAGTTGGCAAAGCCTGTTACCGGTACAAGCGTTCCCGCTCCGCCGTGCTTGGCTATCTTGTCATAAACACCCAGCCCCGTAAGAAGTGCGGATAGGAATATCAGCGATACTGTCGCCCATGTGGACGCGTCCTTTTCCTCAATCCCCATGTAGGTGTAAAGCTGAATAAATCCTTGCCCTATGCAACAGATTATACCGCCTATTACAAACGCTTTCAATGTGTCAACCACACTTTTTGAGTTGGGCGATGCCTTTTTTACCAGCTCGCTGTATTCGCTTTTTGAAACTGTCATAAAAATATAACCTCCAAAATTGATATTTGCACTATTATCTGCGAACAAAGGGAAAATATACGTCTGTTAAGGAGAATGACAATGCTTAAAAATATTCTTTCACCAAAAACCTGTGCAAGCTGCAAAATATGCTGCATTTTTGATAAATATGATATTTGGGAAACGCCTATTATAAGCAGTGAGTTGAAAAGCAGGATAACCGCTGTGCGCGATGATATTCGGTTTGTAACCAAGGGGGATTCGCGGGACAGTTATCTTTTTGTATGTGACAGTAAAATCGTTGACGGAGAAGAATTGTTTTTCTGCCCTGCGCTTGACCCTGAAAAGGGCTGCACACTGGGGGAGAATAAGCCCTTTGAGTGCAGTATCTGGCCTTACAGAATAATGCAGCTGGGTAAGTATCGGGTAATAGCCGTAGCGTCCATTTGCCCGGAGATGTATTCAAAGCCGTTAAAGTCGTTGGTAGACGAGTTGGAAAGAGGACTTGACGACAGTCTTGCCGAAAAGATTTACGCCTATGCGGACAAAAACCCGGACATAGTAAAGCCTTATCAAAAGGGGTACCCGATATTATATGTAAGGAATTAAGTGGCAAGAGGACAGGAGAATTAAGATACATTACTTCATATATGAATTGCTTTCGCTGCAATGAGCATATTATAGCAGCCTTAGGAAGTGCTGATTAAATCGTTTCTCAACCCTCTCAGTAAGGGCTTTTCGAGGGTTGGAAGCGATTGCTGACGCATTAATCAGCACATCCTTAGGAAGTGCTGATTAAATTGTTTCTCAACCCTCTCAGTAAGGGCTTTTCGAGCGCTGGAAACGATTGCTGACGCATTAATCAGCACTTTCTTACAGCTTTATGGCAATTATAATGCACTATGCAAATTTCTCCCAAAAGCACAGCCTGCGTTTTGTTTAATATTCACAAACTTTTGCAAAATGCAAATTATTTTTCAAAAACCCCTTGACAAATCGGAACATATGTTCTATAATGTAGCTACAAACTTGCGTAGTGCAATTTGAAAATAGAAAATTGAGGATAGAGAATGGAAATATTATCTGCTCATTACTTGAAAACACTTCTTCAAAGATAAAGTAACGGTTCATTGTTTCTTCTATCCTCTATTAGGGCGGTGTCGCCGTAGGCGACGGAGGAGCTTTATGAAAGTTTTTCACAGAAAAAGTAACGTATCTTAATTCTTCTATCCTCCGGCCTCTATTCTCTATCTTCTAAAAAAGATTGTGATTTTATCGATAATTCGGCAATAAAGAAACAAATTATAAGGGAACTGAAATATATAGCGTTTGCGGATTTTAACGATTTTGTTAAGGTGGTGTCCGACGAAAAAGGACAGAAGCTGGTCATTACCGATTCCGCTGCGCTGAATAAAGGCTCCCGCCATGCTGTGGCATCTGTAAAGGAGGGTACAAAAGGAATAGAGGTAAAGCTTTACGACAAGATGAAAGCCCTTGAAATGCTGGGACGCATTGTTGGGCTGTACACCGGTACTGAGGATGATTCAGATCTGCTTGATTCTATCAAGGAGATGCTTTTATCGGAGGATGGATGATTGAGAATGGAGCAGGCTGAGCCTACCCTACTAGAGGCAAGAAAATAGAGGCAAGAAGCAAGAAATTTCATATGTTAGTTACAAGTAAAGCACTTCAAAAATAAAGTAACGGTCTATACATCTTGCCTCTTGCTTCTAGTAGGGCAAGAAGCAAGAAATTTCATATGTTAGTTACAAGTAAAGCACTTCAAAAATAAAGTAACGGTCTATACATCTTGCCTCTTGCTTCTTAATTTCTTGCCTCTAACAGCGGAGAGGTTATATCTTCTATTATCCAAAAGAAAGGACTGATACTATTAATTCAACTAATTTAACCGAAAAACAAAAAGAGGTGTGGAGGGAAAGCACCTCTAAACCTCGCAGGTGGAATATCTCCGTGGGCGCTGTGCGCTCCGGTAAAACTTACTTGGATATGTTCCGTATTCCTCTGCGGATTTTCAATGCCGACAAGGTGGGCAATATCGCTCTGATCGGTAATACCCTCGCTACCTTGGAAAGAAATATCCTTTCCCCACTTAGAGCTATGTATTCCGATAAATTGGTCGGACATATCGGCGCTGACGGCGGTATCAATCTGTTCGGCAGAAAATGCTTCTGCATGGGTGCGGCAAGGGCTGAGGCTGCGGATCGTTTGCAGGGGGTCAGCCTTGCTTATGCTTACGGTGACGAAATTACTACATGGAATGAAGCGGTGTTTAAAATGCTCCAGTCCCGTTTGGACAGACCGTCATCCTGCTTTGACGGCAGCTGCAACCCCGCTTCCCCCTCACATTGGCTGAAGCGCTTTATCGATGAGGGCGTTGAAAACGGCACTGTTTACGCACCTCGGTTTACCATTGATGATAATACATTCCTCCCCGCAGAGTTCGTGGAGAACCTTAAAAAGGAGTACAGCGGCACGGTGTATTATGACCGCTATATCAACGGTTTGTGGCGCAACGCCGAGGGCATTATCTACAGACAATTTGCGGATAATCCTCAAGGGTGGATTATCCCGACGAATAGCATAAACCCACAGGATATTATTGCGGCAGATATAGGCGTTGACTTCGGAGGAAACGGCTCTGCAACCGCTTTTAATCTGACAGGCTATACGCTGGGGTATGGAAATATTATTACACTGGATGAATACTACTGCAGCGACTCCCTTTCTCCCGCAAGACTGGAGGACGATTTTATCGGCTTTGTGCGCAGGGCAATAGAACGTTACCCACGGCTTGCGGACGTTTATTGCGACAGCGCGGAGCAGATATTGATAAGAGGACTTAGAAACAGAGTGGTAAGGGAACGTATACCGATACAGATACATAATGCCCGCAAGGGGGATATTTTACAGCGAATACGCTTTTACAACTGTATAATAAGCCGCGGAAAATACCGTATAGCGGCGCATTGTGTGAATACCATAAAAGCCTTTAGTGAAGCGCTTTGGGCAAATAGTATATTCGATCGCCGACTTGATGACGGTACTACCAATATCGACAGTCTGGATGCGCAGGAGTATTCCACCGAGGCAAGAATGAGGGAGATTATATAATCTGAAATGCATAATGCAAAATTGCTACAAGAAAACAGGCAATGTTTTGTGCAATATTTACAGACTCTTGCAAAATGCAAATTATTTTGCTAAAACCTCTTGACAAACCAGAACGTATGTTCTATAATGTGTTTACAGGCTTGCACAATGCAAGTTAAAGATTGGTGTTGTAGAAAATAGAATCAAGAAAATAGTGTTTTAAAGGTATAGTAACGGTTCATTACTTCTTCTATTTTCTTTTCTCTATTCTCTAATTTCCAAAAGGAGTTGATTTTTATTAGCAATATTGCTTCGGATGCACAGAGAGCGTTTGGATTAAATTCCGTACCGGTAAGCGGGGATTTTTATACAGATAAAATTGCGCTGTGCAATAGCATTTACTCTGGTGATCCGCCGTGGCGCTATGTACGCAAATCAGGACTGTACGGCAAAGGGTATCGCAGGATGAGTATGCTGAACTGCGCAAAGGTGCTGTGTGACAATTTGGCACAGCTTACTTTCAGCAACCAGGTCGATATTTCAAGCGCTAATTCCGCACATTACGACTTTATTATGACGGTTTTGCAGGAAAATGGCTTTTGGTCCAATATGCCGAGCTTTCTGAGTAAAGCGTATGCTTTGGGCGGCGGCGCTGTCAAGGTGCTTATCAGCGATAAGAGGATTTTTCTGGACTATGTGGACGCTCTGTCATTTGTACCATGCGGATATAGTGGCAGGGGTATTACGGAGGGTATATTTGAAAACCGTTTTGCCAAGGGCGGTCATTGCTACACGCTTTTGGAAAAGCACGGCATTGAGAATGATCACGCCGTATGCGACAGGGCGCTGTTTACTTCGGATAACGGAACGCTTGAAAGGCAGATACCCGTATCGGATATGTTTCCGGGGCTTGAGGAGCATAGCGAGTATTATCGGATATCCGCGCCGCTGTTTGCATATTTCCGCTCGGCGGAGGCGAATAACTTTGACAGCGACTCTGTGCTTGGAATATCCTGCTTCGCAAATTGTATCGACACCCTGCAGGCATTGGATGTAGCATTTGACAGCTTTTCAAGGGAGTTTGTGCTGGGGCGAAAGAGAATTATCGTTCCATCATCCTGCATAAGGACGATTGTTGATCCCGACACAGGAAAAATAAGCCGTTACTTTGACTCGGACGATGAGGTTTATCAGGCGTTGAAGTGCGATGAGGAACGAGATTTGAAGATCACCGACAACACCACGGAGCTGCGTGTTACCGAACACGTGGACGCGCTTAATTCGCTGCTGGATATACTCTGTTTCCAGACGGGACTTTCAAGCGGAACGCTGTCCTTTTCATCCACATCGGGGGTTAAGACGGCGGAGGAGATTAAGAGCCGCGAAATACGCACGGAGCTTACCATGCAGAACAACCGCAACTTGGCGGCGGAGCTTATTGAAACCACCTGCGTGAATATACTGCGCGCGGGAATGGCGGCAGGACTTATACCGGAGGAAGAAATATCCGTCACGGTGAGATTCTCGGACAAGCAGACGATAGACACCGATACAGTGATAGACCGCAATATTCGCCTTGTAGAAGCGGGACTTAAAAGCCCGGTGACGGCTATTAAGGAGCTGTATGACTGCAGCGAGAGCGAAGCGGAAGCCGAGTTAAGGCAGGGCAGGCTGAGCCTGCACCCGCCGTCTTCCGCCGACAGCTTGATGTAATGAATTGCGGTAGTAAGTTGACCGACGATTAGGGGCGGGCAAACAAACCACCGCATTGTGTAACAAAAAGGGGCGGCGGAAGGCGGTGGCTGCGGTCACAGACCGCTTTCTATCCACCAAAAAGGAGGTGATTAATAAATGGAAAACGAAGAGATTATCGATACTCGTGGGGAGGATATGGAGGACAGTACATCCGAAATACAATTACCCGACACCGAGGAGGGGGATAATGACACTATTACCCCTGAAAGGTCAAAGCAGTCGGCATCGTCTTTGGGGGAGGAAAATTATCGCCTAAGGCGGGAATTATTCTGCCTGAAAAGGGGGATATCGGAGGAGCTTGCAGGGGATGTGACAGCGCTTGCGGAGAAATATTCCGCTGAGGAGGGTATATCCTTTGAGGAGGCGGCAGAAAAGGTATATAAACGGCTTTCATCAATTTCCCGCTCCGCCGCAGGCGACGAGGGGAAGATCACCGATACCGGTGTTAAGCTTCCCAAAATGCAGCAGAGTGACGACAGCGCACTAAGAAGAGCATTCGGTCTGGCCTAATAGAGGCAAGAAAAATAGAAACAAGAGGCAAGAAATTTCACCTGTTAGTTACAAGTAAAGCACTTTAAAGATAAAGTCACGGGTTAACCATCTTGCCTCTAATCCTCTTGCTTCTAGTAGCTCAGCCCACTGAAAAATTATAAGTCAAAAACCAAGAAAGGTAGGAATTTATTTATGAATACTATAACACTTGCAAAGAAGTATGCGGCTTTCCTTGATGAGGTTTATATGGAGAGCGCAAAGGCAGCGGTTTTGGAGTCGGATTCGACTTTGGCTCGCGAGGGAGCTAATGCCAATGAAATCATTATTCCCCTGCTTACTATGGACGGGCTTGCCGATTACGACAGGTCAAGCGGGTATGTTTCGGGGGACGTTTCTCTTACATGGGAAACCGCTAAATTCAATTATGAAAGAGGCAGAATGTTTGAAGTGGACGCTATGGACAATGAGGAAACCCAGAGCATTGCTTTCAGTAAGCTTGCGGGTGAGTTCGTCCGCACAAAGGCTGTTCCCGAGTTGGACGCGTTCCGCTTCGCACAGATAGCATCCGCCGATAATGTATCTACTGCCACCGAAACACTTGCAAGCGGTGAGGATGCTGTTCAGGCTATCAGAACCGCTATTTCCCAAATGGATCTGGATGAAGTACCGTCAGAGAACAGAATACTCTTTATTACTCCTGCGCTTAAGGGCATGATTGATGATTTGGATACAACCAAGTCAAGGGCGGTTATGGCTGAGTTTGAGCAGATTATAACCGTTCCCGCATCGAGATTTTACACTAAGATCACCCTTAACGACGGTACAACGGAGGGACAGACCGAGGGCGGCTACACAAAGGCTGAGGACGGAAGTGCAATTAACTTTATGGTAGTACACAAGCCGGCGGTGCTGCAGTTTACCAAGCACGCTGTGCCCAAGATAATCACACCGGAGCAGAATCAGACCTCCGACAGCTGGAAATACGGTTACCGCAGCTATGGTATTTGTACCGTATACGCCAACAAGGCTGCGGGAATTTATGTAAGCGCTACTTAAGCGATTAGTGGGTAATTGGGGCGGCAGACGGCGGGTGCAGGGGCGGGGCGTCCTCGCTGCTAATAGAGGTAAGAGAATTAGAGGTAGGAGGATAGATGAATAAGATTTGTTACTTTTTCTTTGAAGTGCTTTCATTATCACCGACAGGTAAAAATCTATCCTCTATCTTCTATCCTCCAAAAGCAAAACGTCTGCTTGGTGGAATGGAATCGCTTTCAATGTATTAAAAAGATTCAAATTCCATTCTCAATCTTCAATTCTCCATTATCCAAAAAAGGAGTTTATCAATGTCATTTGAAACATATATAGATTACGATTATTACGCAGGAACGTTTGGCGGGACTGTGGACAGTGGAGAGATTACTCCGCTGCTTCCCCTTGCCGCAGATATTATTAGGGGGAGAATTTCTCTTTCCGATATTACCGATTATCAGCTGGAGAGATACCGCCGCGCGGTCTGCATTCAAGCGGAAAAGCTTTATGAACAAGGTGGGCTGTACGGTCTGCGCTACAGCACCGAGGAAACGCTAAAATCCGTTTCTGTAGGGGATTTCTCAGCCACACAGGGAAGCTCTTATGATACAAATTATATTACCGATGTTTCCTATGCTGCCCTTGCGGTATTGGAGGAATGCGGTTTGCTATACAGGGGCGGTGATTTCCAATGAGCATGATACAGATACCCGCAAGGCTTCTTTGTCACAGTGCGGTTTACAAGGTTTATTCCGCTAAAAATATCCACGGCGAACCCGAGGATGAACCCTTTTACTCCTGCACTCTGGAAAATGTCAGGATTAACCTTGAAAGGATATCCTCGCAAACGGACAGCCTTACCAAACGAACCGTGAACGCAAAGCTTTACTACGACTGCAAAAACAGCTCCCCCACAGATGTGGAATTTGTTGTGCCGGGCGACACATTGGACGGCAATGTCTGCCTCAATTCCGTAATTGAGTATGAGGGGGAGATCTTCAGAATTGTCGAAATAAAAAAGGTGTATGGTTATGAATTACACCATATTGAACTGGATTTAGTGGAGGATATTACATGAATGTACTTAACGGAATGAATGAGCTTATAAGCAGGGTATGCGAAATTCTATCTATTAAATCTTACCCCCAGGGTGAGGATGCATATATGGTTTATGAAGGCTCTGACAGCAGTCTGCACGATTTTACTTCGGGGTAGTCATACAGACGATGCAGGATAAATGTGTATATTACGGGTCAAAGCCGCATGGAGATGATTTCACGGCTCGATTACATAGCGCTCTGCGCTGTAAACTACAGGGGAAATGACGGCGTGGTGGGATTTTCTCTTGCCGATCCACCGGAGCTTAAGGATAAAAGCGAAAAGGGTGAGCCTATATGCGGTATGAAGCTATGGGTTTATTATATGAAGGGAGGTACAAGTGATGACGGTGAGTGAAGTAATAGCTGCGGCTGATAGCTCCGGCGAAAACGGAGCGCCCTGCTTTGGAAGCGATTATCTGCTGGCTGTGGATTTGTCGGACAGCGGCGATTCATCCTATGGAGATTTTACCGTTTTAACGGAGGGAGTTATATCCATTACACCGGATTTTACTCCCGTGACGGTGAAACGCAGGTATGTGGACGGCGGTTGTACGGTTGTAAGAAAATATACGCAGCGGCGTTTTGACGTAAAGCTGCTGCGTGTAGTGGATGACGATGTACAGAATACGCTGATAATCAAGGGCGCGGAGGAAAACAACCTTGATGCGTCTGCGATACGATATATATATTTCAATTGTCTGACAGGTGAGGGGGAATACGGCGTTGTCACTGTTTATCTGGGGGAAATAAAACCCGACGGCAAAAGCGGTATTACATTTACTGTTATACTGGAAAAGTATAGGGGAGAAATAAAACAAATAACAGCATCAGGCTGAGTCTAAATTGACCCCAAAAAGTTAGA
>MSHL01000009.1 GCA_001941135.1 Ruminococcus sp. Zagget11 | reverse complement strand
AACTTTTTGGGGTCAATTTATTTTTTTCCTGCGCTTTTTTTATCTTTTTAGCAGTGAAAACGATAACAAATAGGTTTCAAATAACTTCAAAAAGGTTACAATTTGAAAAAATCCATTGACAATTTGCTTTTATACTGCTATCATTCTTGTATACATATTTTTTGCAAACATGCCATAGCTATGCCTATTTTTAAATCACACAGTTTCACAAAAGGAAGGAGCGGAAGGCTTTGCAGGAAAGCTTATACAATTTGTGCATGGGCTGCATGGAGAAAAAAACAGTCGAGGGAAAATGTCCCTTATGCGGATATTCCCCGAACTCCCCCTATCTGCCCTCATACCTTCCCCCGGGAATAACCCTGAACAACAGGTATATACTCGGAAAGCTGCTTCACTACAACGGTGAAAGCGCCGAATATATCGGATTTGATACCGTTACCCGTTCCAAGGTTATTATAAAGGAATATATGCCCGATACCCTGTGTACCCGTATTAAGGGCAGTGCCGTTATTTCCGTAAACCAAAACTGCGCGGCACAGTATAAGGCTTTCATGTCGGAATTTGTGGAGCTTAATAAATCTCTTTCCAAAATGCGCACCGTAAGCCATATAAATCCCGCTATAGATATGTTTGGGGATAATAATACCGGCTATGTAATCTTCAAGTACATTGAGGGGCAAACCCTCTCCCAATATTTGAGGGATAATGCCGGATATCTTACATGGGATGAAACCAAAAAACTGTTTTCACCGATTTTCACTACCCTTTCCCTTGTTCACAATGTGGGAATAATACACCGCGGTCTGTCCCCCGAAAACATTATAATCGGCAAGGACGAAACAAAGCTTACCGGCTTCTGCATAGCGGACGAGAGAACCGCAAACACCGAGCTTGCACCCGAAATATACAGCGGCTATGCCGCACCGGAGCAGTACAGCTCCAGTAACTGGCAGGGTACATGGACGGATGTTTACGGAATTTGCGCACTGCTTTACAGAACTCTGACAGGAAGCACCCCCACAGATGCGTCGGAGCGTATCGCTCAGGATAATCTCGCCGCACCCTGTCAGCTTAACAGCAATATTCCCGCAAACGTATCCAAGGTGATAATGAGCGGCATGAATATGTCGGGAGAATTGAGAATCCAGACCGTTACCGAGCTTGTAACACAGCTGTTTGAGGAGCCTGAATTTAATCACGCCAAAACCACCTCTCAGACAATTACCATACCCAAGTATCACAGCACCGAGAGCACCTCTCGGTCAAATCGGTCGAAGAAAAAAGCGCCCACAAAGCACAGCGTCTTTATCATTGCGGGCGTATCCGCCGCCGTGGTAATGTTCTTTGCAATGGTAATGCTTATTTCAGGGCTTGACGACAGCAGCAGCAAGCTTACAGGAATTCAGACCACCGCTTCCGTGGAATCGGAGTCGCTGATATCCTCCGACACGGATGGTGAGGGTACGTCTGCCGATGAAATTGAAGCCCAGTTAAGCGATGCTACCGTTTCCACAATGCCTACTCTCGCTGTTCTCGAAACCTCCGACAGCACCGCCGATGATACCGATACGGAGGAATCCACTGCGGCGCAAACCACGGTGAAATCAGGTTCAACCGTATATATAATGAATGACCTTGTGGGTAAATCCTACGACACCGTGAAAAATTCCTCCGCTATAAGCAGTCTGACAATTGTTCCCGAATATGTATATACCGATGAGTATGAAAAGGGTATAATAATAGACCAATCCATACCCAAGGGAACCAATTACGAGCAGGGTGCGGAATGTATACTCAGCATAAGCCAGGGCCCCGGACAGGTAATTATACCGGAATTTTACGGGCTGGATAAAAAGAGCTACTTTGCTCTGCTGAACAATGCTGGAATCAAGTACGAGGAAATGGCGTATGAAACTACGCAAATTCTGGACGGATATGTTGCATGGATAAGCGTGGATCCGGGTGAATATATCGACATAGAAGCAGGTGAGGTATTAAGCGTATTTGTGGCGGTAAATCCCGAAAGCACAGGTACATCCGAGGCTACAACAACCTCCGAGCCTGCATTCTCAACCATAACCGCTTCGGAAACCACAACCGTCACAACCACCGCCGACACCCAATCTCCGTGGCAGACGGAAGCGCCTACTACGGAAGAACCGGACATTATTATTTCGGATGATTATTAATAGGATTGAGAACACGGGGAATAGCCTTGTGTTCTCAATTTATACATAAAAATATCACAAAAAGTTGTATAAAAAGGTATTGACAACCCTTTTTCTCTGTGGTATAATTCTAATGTTGCACAGAACGAGTATTGCATATTGCGGGTGTAGTTCAATGGTAGAATTCCAGCCTTCCAAGCTGGCCGCGTGGGTTCGATTCCCATCACCCGCTCCATATGTGCGCCTTTAACTCAGCTGGATAGAGTAACTGCCTTCTAAGCAGTAAGCCGCTGGTTCGAGTCCAGCAAGGCGCGCCAAATATTGCGGAAAGTCGCTGAAACGGCTTTCCGGATTGTTTTATGGTGGGTGTAGCTTAGCCGGTTAAAGCGTCGGATTGTGGTCCCGAAGATCGTGGGTTCGAATCCCATCTCCCACCCCATGATGTGTAGACCCGCAAATAGCTTGATTTAGCTGTTTGCGGGTTATTTTTCTGCCCTTTTGCAATTACATTGCCGTGCTTTTTTGGCGATTGTTGTCAGCGTATGATCGTTTTAGTAAAAAAATCAGGCATTTCTTTTCCGTATATTTTATAATTTTCCTATTGAAATAGCAAGGCGAACGTGATATAATAAAAGTAGTTATATCTATTGGAAGGAATGTAGGCAGTTTATGGAATATTTATACGAATTTAAAAGCTCCCTGTCAACGATTTTTCCGCCTACACTGTGGGACATTATCGATATAATAGTGCTGTCCTATTTAATATATAAGCTCATATCCTTTGTTAAGGATATGCGTGCGGGGGGACTTATCAAGGGCATTGTTCTGCTGTTTGCGGTTTATCTTGTAGCCAATATCGTTCAGATGAAAACCCTTAAGTATATACTTGAACAGGTCTTTGATGTGGGTATACTCGCCATAATTATACTGTTTCAGCCTGAGCTGCGGCGTACCCTTGAAAAGGTGGGACATTCGAGGATATATAATCTTTCCGTGTTCAGCCCATTCAGCGTGAATGCCGATCCCGGCGAGCTTTCCTCCAGATGGAGCTATGCTATCGATGCCATTTGCGAGGCGTGTGAAGATTTGTCCTACACGACCACAGGCGCGCTGATTGTTATTGAGCGTGAAACAAAGCTCGGCGAGCAGATAAACACAGGCACTATGCTTAATGCTACCCCCAGCAAGGAGGTATTCGGTAATATATTCTACCCAAAAGCGCCGCTCCATGACGGTGCAGTCGTAATGAGGGACGGAATAATTCTTGCAGCAGGCTGCTTTCTGCCCAAGCCTGAGCGCGAGGAGCTGATAAACAAGGAGCTTGGCTCGCGCCACAGAGCGGCTATAGGAATGAGTGAAAACTCGGACGCTCTTATTGTAGTTGTTTCGGAGGAAACGGGCACAATATCCGTTGCCGAAAACGGTCAGCTTGAAAGAGGCTTTTCAAGGGACAGCCTAAAGAAGTACCTTCGGGGAAAAATTCTTCCCGAAAAAACCCAAAGCAAGACATTTAAGTCAGGAGATTCAAAGCAGTCGAGAAAGAAATCAAAGGAAGCAAAGGCTTTCAAAGGCTTTTCCAAGAATAAACAAAATAAGGATAATTGATTTTTACCGAGTACCGTAGGTGTGGAGGGTAGTGTGCTGTCATGTTCAAAAACATTTTAAAAAGGCTGAGCGGCTTTTTCAAGGAATTAACCCAAAAGGACGATGCGCTTAAAATACTTTCCGTACTGTCGGCTATTGTAATATGGGCGGTTATTTCCATAACCATTTACCCCACTGTCGAAAGGGTGTATGTGCTTCCCATAAGCGTAGATTTGGAGGGAAGCTATGCCCAGGCGAATCAACTGGATGTAATGAGCGTTTCCGATCAGACCGTAACGGTTACGATTTCGGGAAATCGCGGTCAGATAGGCGACCTGTCGGCAGAGGACTTCACCGTCTCCGCCGATGTTACAAGCGTTATGCTTGCAAGGGAATACAACTTGAATATAGATATCGCCTGTACGGATGATCGGGAATTTGAAGTTGTCAGCATAGAGCCGTCAACCGTTTCCGTAAGCTTTGACAAGATAGTAAGCGCGGAATTTGAGGTAGAGGTGGATACAAGCAGCTTGAAAATAGCCTCGGGATACATGATGGGCGATCCTATAATCACCCCCGAAACGGTAACTGTAACGGGAGCGCAGGATAAGGTAAATTCCATAACAAAGGTAGTAGCGTCGGTTTATTCCGATGCAGAGCTTGATTCCACCGTGGAGCTTAACGTAAGCGAGCTTACCCTTTACAATAACAGCGCGATTATATCCAACGAGGATAAATCCATAACCTTTGACAAGACAAGCTTTGCCGTGCAGGTTCCCGTATACGTGCGGCAGACGCTTCCCCTGAAGGTAACGATTATAAATGCGCCCGAAAGGTTTGATGTGGAAAGCTTCCGTGAACAGCTGGTATTCTCCCTTGAAGAAATAGACATTGCCGCGCCGAATGATAGGATAAAGGAAATAACCAGTCTGAATATAGGCACAATAAATATGCGTGAGGTGGATATAGGCAGTGAATTTACCTTCAATGCGGCGGACTTTATGCCCGAAGGGTATGAAAATCTCTCCGGTGTGGAAATCGTTACCGTCACCTGCCCCAGTGAGGGACTTGCCAAAAAGGCAATAGGAGTGCGAAAGTCTGCGATACAATTTGTAAATGCACCGTCGCAATTTGAGTTTGAAATAATCACATCGGGCTTTACTCCCACCTTTGTCGGCTCCGAGGAGCATATCGAGGAGCTTACCATTGCGGATATAAGCGCGCAGATCGACCTTATAGATTTTGATATGCAGGAGGGCGATCACAAGATGGCGGTAGAATTTGAAGTGCTGTCATATGACGATGTATGGGTAATAGGCGAAAACGGTGTGGCTACTCCGAAAGCGGTTGTTACGGCAACCCTTAAGGACGACAGCTAAGTAAATCCCTCGGAAAGAAAAAATACAGGCGAATGAAAGGATACTGTGAAAAATGTTGTTTACAAAGGAAATCGGCATAGATCTGGGCACGGCGAATACGCTGGTCTATATGAAGGGCAAGGGAATTATCATAAGAGAGCCATCTGTAGTGGCTGTGGATTCACGGACAGAAGAGCCTAAGTATGTGGGTCAGGAGGCTAAGGAGGTTATAGGACGCACACCCGGTTCCATAACCGCTGTCAGGCCCTTAAAGGACGGTGTTATCGCCGATTTTGAGATAACCACGGCTATGCTCGATGAATTTATCAGAAAGTCGCTTAAGGGTTCGTTCTTCTTTACCCGCGCCAATGTAATAATTTGTATTCCATCGGGAGTAACGGCGGTGGAACGGCGTGCGGTTAAGGAGGCTGCGGAAAATGCAGGCGCAAGACGCGTCAGCATTATAGAAGAACCTATGGCGGCAGCCATTGGCGCGGGACTTCCCGTTGCCGAACCTACAGGCTCAATGATAGTGGACATAGGCGGCGGAACAAGTGAAGTGGCTGTTATTTCCCTTGGGGGAATAGTGACCTCATGCTCCGTAAGAATTGCGGGAGATGCTTTCGATACGGCAATTACCAACTATATCAAAAAGAAGTATAATCTGCTTATCGGCGAAAGAACGGCGGAAAACGTGAAAATTGCCATCGGCTCGGCATATCCCCCCGATTCGGCGGATAAAGAACAGCAAATGGAAATTAAGGGGCGTAATCTGCTTAACGGATTGCCCGAAAATATAACCATATCCTCGGTAGAGGTAAGAGAAGCCTTAGCAGAGCCTCTTACCCATGTACTTGAAGCGATAAAGACCACACTGGAAAAGACTCCCCCGGAGCTGGCGGCGGACATTATAGATCAGGGCATAACCCTCGCAGGGGGCGGCGCGCTTATAAGGGGACTTGACAAGCTTATCAACCGCGAAACGGGAATGCCCGTGAATATTGCGGAAACACCCCTTGACTGCGTAGCCATAGGCGCGGGAAGAGTATTGGAGGATATAGAGCATCTGCACGAGGTTCTCAACGACGACGCAAAATACTATTAAGCAGTTTTTTGGAAAATGGCGAATAGAAAATCGAGAACGGAAAGCCAAATCCATTCTCTATCCCCTATCCTCGGTAAGGTTGTGTTAATATGCGTGATTTTTTTTACAGCGTAAAGTTTAAAATACTCATTGCCCTTACTGCGGTTCTGATTGGGGCAATGATATATTCTGTTACTACCGGCGGATATTCCTCCGGCAGCTCTTATTTGTTTGAATTGGTTTTTGAACCTATTCGCAGCTTATCCTCATCAATATCCAATAAGGTTTCCACATCACTTGATATGGTCATAAATGCGGAAAAATATTATAACGAAAATCAGCAGCTTAAAGAACAGCTTAACGAATACTATAACGATATGATAGATTACGACAGGGTTTTGCAGGAAAATGAACAGCTGCGCGTTATGCTTGACCTGAAAAGCGAGTATTCCGACTATGCCTTTTCCCCGCCCTGCACGGTTATTGCCCATACAACAAATGACCCTTATGCCTCCTTTACCATAGACCAAGGCTCTGACAGCGACATAGAGCCCAACGATCCTGTTGTCACACAAAACGGTATTGTGGGCGTGTGCTATGAGGTATCTCCCAAAACCAGTAAGGTACGAACCCTTTACAGTCCCAAAACGGCTATCGGCGTATACTCCGTGCGAACCAAAACAACGGGTATATGTGAGGGCGGCTATGAGCTTGCCGAAAACGGTCGGATACGCATGAGCTATATTGACAAGGAGGCTGATATTGTCGCCGGAGATATTATAGTTACCTCCGGAAGTGCAAACTATCCCGCAGGACAGCTGGTGGGCACTGTGGAGGAGGTTTACACGGAAAGCAGCGGCTTGTCAAAATATGCGGTAATAATCCCCGCGGAGGATCCCCGCACCATAACGGGTGTTTTCGTCATAACCGACTATACTCTCGATGAAGTAACAGCCATTAAGAACGGCGAAAGCGCGGACGGTGATGAACAGTGAACATAGAGCTTAAAAAAAAGCGCGAGGCGAGAAACACCGTAATCCGCTGGGTATTCTACTTCGTTATAATGGCATTTTCCTATGTTTTCATATCCACGGTTCAGACAGGCTACTCCATACCGCTGCTGCTTATACCGGCGGCTGTATGCGCGGCTTTGAGGGAACAGCCCTTCGGCAGCGCCGTTTATGCCTGCGTATGCGGTCTGCTCCTTGACTCGGCGCAGGGAACGCTGCCCGGATTTAACGCACTGCTGCTTATGTGGGTGTGTGCAATGGTATCACTTCTGCTTGGGTATTTAATGCGCAGGAATATACTTAGCTTTCTAATCCTTGACTTAGCGGCGACAGCAATTCAGTCGCTGCTGCACTACTTATTTTTCTATGCAATTTGGGGATATGATGAGGGTCACGGGATATTCACAGGGATATTTATACCGGAATTTATATTCACCAACATAGCGGGAGTACTTATGTACCTTATCACCACGGTAATATCAAAGACGTTCGGCACAGTTACCGAACACTATATCGAGGAAAAATCCGACGATATAGTAAGGGAATAAATACTATGAGTTTTTGGAGGAGCGGGAAACGGAGAATTGCACAAGATTCGATTTTCCGACCTCAATTCTAAAATATCAAAGAGGGAGTTGTATATTATGGTAAAGCATATTGTAATGTTCCGCCTTAAGGATATAGGCGGAAAAACGGCGGCTGAAAATGCCGCTATGGCAAAGGAAATGGCGGACAAGCTGCCTGCCCTTATCCCATCGGTACGGTCAATGGAGGTAAGGCTTAACTCACCCCTTGCCGACAGCACAAACTATCATATTGCGCTTATCTGTGAATTTGACGATATGAAAGGTCTTGACGAGTATCAAAATCACCCCGAGCACAAGAAATTCGGTGCGTTTATCGCCGGACTTAAAGACGACGGAAACAGAGCCTGCATTGATTTTGAAATATAACTCACGACTGATGTCCCCCCCGCCTCTTTAGGCGGGGGAGCATACGGTCTTTCGTTGAATGACGGGGCGATGCCCCTTATTGAATTTGGAGAAAACAGAATGTCGGGGATAGAAGCTGTAAATTTAACCTGATACGAATTCAATCCTCAATTTTCTAACCTCAATTCTCCAAGGAAGGATGTTTTATATGAATCTTATTACCGCAAAGAAACTGAAAAAGGAGTATTCCCAGTATCGCTGGCAGACAAATTCCAACGAGATTTTTACCGAGGAAATGACCCTTTTTACCCTCACAGGTAAGGACGTTACCTATTCCCTTGCCGCTTTGGAAAGCGGTCACCTTGCCCATGTCTACTACGGTAAGCGCGCAGATGACGAGGATCTGTCCTACCTTATGCGGCTGAACGAAAATCCCTATACCCCCAAGGTTAATAAAAGGGATATGGGTACATTTATGGATAGTGCGCCCTTTGAGTACCCCTGCCACGGTATCGGAGATTACAGAGAGCCCACTATTATGCTTATGGACAGCGAGGGTATGTCCGCCCTTGATTTGCGCTTCGTTTCCTATGAAATTACAGACGGCAAGCCTATTCTCGAACAAGCTCTTGAGGATTGCACCGTGCGCATACCTGCTACCTTTGCGGAAAAGGACGAGGCACAGACGCTGGCGATTACCCTCAAGGATAATCGCACGGGACTTACCGCCGTACTCTATTACACCGTTTTTGCGGAGCTTGATGCCATTACAAGAAGTGTAAGGCTGATAAACAACGGCACTAAGGCTTTTGATGTAAGACGAGTTATGTCAGCCTGCGTGGACTTTGACAGCTGCGATTATGATTTTATCACCCTTAACGGCTCATGGGCAAGAGAACGTATTATAGAACGCAGTCCTCTCCACCACGGCAAGCAGAGCGTGGATTCCGTCAAGGGCGAATCCTCCCATCAGAACAACCCCTTTACCGCACTTGTTTCTCATAATGCCAATGAGGATATAGGCGAGGCTTTCGGCTTCGGTCTTGTATACAGCGGTAATTTCTTTGCACAGGCGGAGGTTACGCAGCACAAGAAAACCCGTTTTGTTATGGGTATAAATCACTTTGATTTCTCATGGACCTTAGAGCCGCAGAAGTCCTTCACCGCACCCGAGGTTGTTATGGTTTATTCCTCCGAGGGTATAGGTAAAATGTCCCGCACCTATCATGACCTCTATCGCCGTCACCTTATAAGAGGGGAATATAAGGACAAACGCCGCCCTATCCTCATAAACAACTGGGAGGCTACATACTTCAATTTCAACACGGAAAAGCTTATCGATATTGCAAAGCAGGCATCGGCATTGGGAATTGAAATGCTTGTTATGGACGACGGCTGGTTCGGTCACCGTGACTCGGACAACAGCTCCTTGGGCGACTGGTTTGTTTGCGAAAAGAAGATAAACGGCGGACTGAAATATCTCGTTGACGAGGTCAATAAGCTGGGAATGAAGTTCGGTATCTGGTTTGAGCCTGAAATGATTTCCCCCGACAGCGAGCTTTACAAGGCTCACCCTGACTGGGCGATACAGATAAACGGTATGCCTCTTACACAGAGCCGCGAGCAGTATGTCCTTGACTACAGCCGCAAGGAGGTAAGGGACTACATTTACGGCTTGATGTGTAAAATCCTCGACAGCGCAAATATCGAGTACATCAAGTGGGATATGAACAGACAGCTGACAGAGGTGGGTTCAAACGCTCTCCCCGCAGGCAGACAGAGGGAGCTTTGGCACAGATATGTGCTGGGCGTTTATGACGTTATGGACAGGCTTACAAGCGATTATCCTCACATATTGCTTGAAAACTGTTCCGGAGGCGGTGCAAGGTTTGATGCAGGTATGCTTTTCTATTCCCCTCAGATCTGGACCTCGGACGATACGGACGCTATCGAAAGGCTGAAAATACAGCACGGAACCTCCATATGCTACCCGCCCTCCGCAATGGGCGCGCACGTTTCCGACTGCCCCAACCATACCGTCGGCAGAACCACGCCTTTCTCTACAAGAGGTAATGTGGCTATGGTGGGTACATTCGGATATGAGCTTGATGTAACAAGAATTTCCGAGCAGGACAGAAATGAAATTCCGGGACAGATAGAGCAGTTTAAGAAGTATAACCCCCTTATCCGCACAGGCGACCAGTACCGCATAGGAAACGTATTTGAGGATAATACATGGGACGCATGGATTTTTGTTGCCAAGGACAAGAGCGAGGCGGTATTCACCTTTGTGCAGGTTCTGGGCAGACCCAACTACGGCAGCCGCCGCATAAAGCTAAAGGGACTTGACCCCAACGGAAAGTACCTTAGCAGCGAAACAGGCGAGATACACACAGGCGCTGCGCTAATGAACTGCGGAATTAACATAACCGTTCACGGAGATTTCAGCTCCAAGGTAATTTATTTCAACAGAGCAGATTGATACAGGTAAATTTCAACAGCACACAAGCAGTAAAATTCTGTTTGTGTGCTGTTTTTTGCAATTATTCATAACATCAATATTATCATTATGCTAAATAATATATATTTGACATTATTATTATCCGTGCTATAATTAAAAATGCAGGGGGATTGCTTTGAAATACAGCTCCGGAGGATTTCACCCTTACCCTTTGCACGGAAGGATTTTTTTGTTTTCATAGCTTTTAAGGAGAGATTTGTATATGTTTGAAGTAATTATGCTTATATGCTTTGGTATTTCATGGCCTGTTTCGGTGTATAAATCCTACATTACTCGGTCAGCAAGGGGTAAAAGCGTTGTTTTTACGGTTGCCATACTCTTAGGCTATTTCGCGGGAATAGCGGGAAAATTCTACAATCACACTATTAATTATGTACTGGCGGTATACCTTATCAATGTAATAATGGTATCCGTTGATTTGGCGCTGTACTTTCGCAACAGAAAGCTTGACAGACAAGCCGAAAGCATAGGATAGACTTTTCACAAAGCAGAACGGTAAAGGACGATCGGCATTAAGGCAAAGCCTTAAACCGCCGTGGGAGTATGGGGAATTGCCAAATGCTCGGTCTGTCTTACCCTCTCCATTATATACCCTGTGCCGAAAACGGCTTTTATGTACACGGGATTTTCGGGATCGGGCTCTATTTTTCTGCGGATACGGCGTATATATTCCGCTACGGTCTTTTTCACGGCAATGGGACTGCTGTTCCATACCCGACTGTATATTTCCTCAATACTGCACACAGTGCCTATCCTCTGCATCAGATATGCCACTATACCGTACTCTATGGCTGTAAGATGAATATATCTGTTTCGGAAATACACCGCCCTTGCCACTCGATCAACCACAATTTCACCGTTTACTATCGTTGAATCTCTGATCATCTGTATTCTTTCACTTGTTCCCAAATAGCGCCGCAGAAGTGACTGAAGTCTTGCCCTGAACTCAAAGGACGGCATATTGCTGCCCACGCAAATATCCGCACCCTTTGCCAAAGCCATTACACAGTACATTTCCCCTCCGTCATCGGAGACAACCGCCGCGGGAATATCGGAAAACATCCTAAGCTCCTCCAACAGGTAAAAGCCGTTGTTTTCATATCCCCCGTCCCTTATTATAATCATATCTACCCCGCTGATAATGCGGTTTTTCAGGGTAAATTCCATTTCCCGTCCCATACGGTATATAACCGCATCCTCACGGGAAAGCTTTTCCTCTGTTTCAGCCGCTCCACCCTCTGTAAGGTCGCAAAGAAGTATGTGTGATCTGATAAAAAATTTGTTGTCAATATACATTTAAAATGCCTCCTTGTGGTCAAAAAAAGAAGATGTGCCTTTACTGTTAAAACAATTCAAAGGGTCAAAAAATTTCATCTGCTTCGGAAGATTTACAAAAAGTTAATATATTTTGTGGAAAATCACCTCTTTTCTCACAGGCTCTTGTAAATTATCACAATAACGCTTTTACGCAGATTTTTTCAGCCCTTAACATAAAGCTGTTGCAATATTCCGCAAAATATGTTATACTGAAAGGCAGAAAGGGAAATTGCCCCTTTAAAGCGAAAGGACGGATGTATAAAATGAGTAGAACATTGATTATCGGCTGCGGCGGCGTTGCTTCTGTGGTTATCCATAAATGCTGCCAAAACAGCGATGTTTTCGGGGAAATTATGATAGCCTCCCGTACCAAATCCAAATGCGATGCCCTTAAGGAAAAGCTTCAGGGGCAAACCAAAACAGTTATTTCAACCGCAAAAGTCGATGCGGATAATGTGGACGAGCTTGTCGCCCTTATGAACGACTACAAACCCGAGCTTTGCATAAACGTTGCACTGCCCTATCAGGATCTTACCATAATGGACGCTTGTCTGAAATGCGGCGTGCATTACCTTGACACAGCCAACTATGAGCCGGAGGACACCGCCAAGTTTGAGTATAGCTGGCAATGGGCATACAGGGAACGCTTTGAAAAGGCAGGACTTACCGCTATACTGGGCTGCGGCTTTGACCCCGGAGTTACGGGAGTATTCTGCGCCTATGCCCAAAAGCATTACTTTGACGAGATAAATTACATTGACATTCTTGACTGCAATGCGGGGGATCACGGTTATCCCTTTGCCACCAATTTTAACCCCGAAATCAATATTCGTGAGGTTTCAGCCAACGGTTCCTACATTGAGAACGGACAGTGGGTGGAAACAAAGCCTATGGGAATAAAGCGTGTATACAATTTCCCCGAAATTGGCGAAAAGGATATGTATCTTCTCCACCATGAGGAGCTTGAATCACTGGCACTTAACATAAAGGGTATAAAGAGAATACGCTTTTTTATGACCTTCAGACAGTCCTACCTCACTCACCTGAAATGCCTCGAAAACGTGGGTATGACCTCTATAAAACCTATTAACTACAACGGCATGGAAATAGTTCCCCTGCAATTTCTGAAAGCCGTTCTCCCCGACCCCGCTTCCTTAGGTCCCCGCACAAAGGGTAAGACCAACATCGGCTGCATTATGCAGGGTGTAAAGGATTCCAAGCCCGTCAACTATTATGTATACAACGTTTGCTGTCACGAGGAATGCTATGCGGAGGTCGGCTCCCAGGCTATATCCTACACCACAGGCGTTCCTGCCATGATAGGCGGCATGATGCTGCTCACGGGCAAATGGAAAAAGCCGGGCGTGTACAATGTGGAGGAATTTGATCCCGATCCCTTTATGGACGCCCTCAACAAATGGGGTCTTCCTTGGAAAGAAAGCTTCTCTCCCGACCTTGTGGACTGATTTTGTCATATATATAATCATCATACAACAGTTTTCACTATAGTTTGTTCAAAAAAAAAAAAAAAAAAACAGTAACTTTTCTGTAAAGAATGTTTTAACGGCAAAAATAATGCAATATGCGTTTTTAATCCCGCATATTGCATTTATTTTTATTCAAGTAACAAGATTAATTTAATTTCCCGTACCGTTCAGTCCGTATTTTCTGATTACAGACGCGTAATCCTTGTAGCAGTAGTTAAGGTCTACGTCCTCAGGTATACCCTTGACCGTTCCCGTTTCGGAATACTGCCATATACCGTAGTGATAGCTGTAGTTTTCGTCAAGCTTATCCCGGTCGCCCCAGCAGGCAACCCAGACATCATAGTCGGAAAGCTCATCCATATAAACACAGTCGCTGAAGAATTTCGCATAGCTGTAAATCATGGCGTAATATCCCGCGTCCTCAAGCTCCTCCATAAATGCTTTTACTATTTCCGTTACCTCGGATTTGGACATTTCCTTGTAGAAGCTCTCCTCGATATCCAGTACAACGGGGTATGTAGGGGAATAATCCTTAATGGCATTTAGGAAATACCGGGCTTCCTTTTTGGCCTCGCTTACACTTTTTGCGTAGGTGTAATGGTAAAATCCGTAGGGTATATTGTATTCCTCGCAGCCCTCAACGTTGGCGGCCAGCATGGGGTCTGTATCCTCATATCCGTAGGATGCGCGAATAATGGCGAAGCTTACCGTACCGGAGGATTTTACGGCTTTCCAGTTAATATTTCCGTTCCACTTGGAAACGTCTATACCCTTTATAACGCTGCCGTATACGGTTACATATATCTGATCGGTTTTTCCATTGTCTGTGGAGGCTGTAATGATACAATTACCCTCGGAAACTCCCTTGATAGTACCGCCCTTTGTAACTGTCGCTACAGAGGTATCGCTGGAGGAATAGCTTACGGTAAATGTAGCCGCACCGGGGAAAACCCTACCTGTTATTTTATGTGTATCACCGATTTGCAGGCTTATGGATTCATCATCGAGGACAATGCTTGACGCCTTTAAAACGCCGTTGTCGTCATATTCCTCAACGACATTTTCCTCCTCCGCCTGAATTTCCTCATCTACGGAGCTGAATGATATAACCGTGACATTCAGCTTAATGGAAGCTCCGCTGGTGGTCTTACAAACAATCCTTGTATTTCCCTCACCGACTGCCGTTACAAGACCGTCGCTTGAAACGGTTGCAATCGACTTGCTTACCGAGCGGTAGGTTATGGTATCGGTGCTGTTGCTTGGGGTAAGGCTGTAGCGTATCTGATAGGTTTCCCCTGCCACAAGAGTAACGGCGGAATGCTTAAGCTCTATCTCCGTTGCGCCAATGCTTCCCGATGATGATGTGGTTGATGCGGCTGACGTGGATTCTTGCGCAGCGTCCGTTTCATCGGAATTTGAAGCGGTGTCCTCGTCGCTTACGGTGTCTCCCGCCTCAACAGGCGTTTCACTGTCGGACGACGTATCCTCGGCGGCGGTTACCTTTATTGTAATCTTATCCTTTACTCCTGATGCAGCGGTCACTGTAACCACCGCAGTACCCTCGCCCACGGCTGTAACCGTGCCGTCAGATGCGATGGATATTACCTTTTTGGAGGAGGTTGTAAATTTAACCTTATCCTTTGACGAGGACGGCTTAAGCCGATAGGAAAGCTTAAAGCTTTCGCCTACAGTCAACTCATATTTGCAATTATATATGGTAATCTCCGTTGCCGTCCCCTCCGATGAGGAGCTTTCACTTTCGGCAGCTGTGGTTACAGCAGTAGTTGTAACAGCGGTTTCCTCCGCGGTATCGACCTTTTCCTCAACTATATCACTCTCAGTGACGGCGGCAGCTGTTGTGGTTGTCTGCTCGCGCTGATAATAAGCAATCGCGGGGTCTACAAAGCTGTCGGCAAAAGCGCTTACAGAAAATGATGCCGTTACCGCAACGGCGGCGGCGATGCTGCAAATTATGCGGCTTATATTTCTTCCGTTCATTAGAAATCTCCTTTATTCTATCTTTACATCACTTGCTAATTAATCTACATTTTATAATATAAATTTTCCGTCTTCACAAAGATAATTGTATAATATTTTCTCTCCCCTGTCAATACAAATCGAAAAATAAATGAAACTGTTACTTTTTAACGGCATTTTTCACATAAAACCCTCGGCTGTAATATAACTTATAACTAAAACGTTTGTTTTAAAATTTACGTTTGTAACCCTTTTGTAACCTGTTTACCCACCGCGATAATTGAAACCATATATTTTGTGCATGACTTATGCTTTTTTTATATTTCAAAAAGCAGGCGCTTTATGCTATCATTAAAATAAGGCTTGCTATGTCTTACTATGTCTTAGAGGTGTGTCCACATACCGATTTTCTCTGAAACGGGCACTTCCCTGAATATACAATACTATTTTAAGAGAGAGGTAAATGCAGATGTATAAAATCGTAAAAAAGGAGCTGCTTAATTCCACGGTTACCCGTATGGTGGTTGAAGCGCCCAATATTGCACGGAAAGCCGAGCCGGGACAGTTTATTATCCTCCGTGTGGATGAAAACGGAGAGCGGATTCCCCTTACCGTTGCGGACTATGACGCTGCTGCCGGTACAGTTACCATAATTTTTCAGATAGTAGGTGCAACCACCCAAAAGCTGAACGCTTTGGAGGAGGGAAAATATATCCTCGACTTTGTAGGTCCTCTCGGCAGAAAAACCGAAACGGACGGGCTTAAAAAGGTAGCTGTTGTGGGAGGCGGCGTAGGCTGCGCCATTGCTTACCCCGTTGCCAAGAAGCTGGGAAGCCTCGGCTGTGAGGTGCATTCCATTGTCGGCTTCAGAAATAAAGATCTCGTTATCTTGGAAAAGGAGTTTGAAGCCTGTTCCTCAAAGCTCTGCATGATGACCGATGACGGCTCATACGGTACAAAGGGTCTTGTTACAAACGCTCTCAAGGAGCTTATCGAAAGCGGCGAAAAATATGACGAGGTTATAGCTATAGGTCCGCTGATTATGATGAAGTTTGTCTGCGCTCTCACTAAGGAATACGGAATAAAGACCGTTGTTTCCATGAACCCCATAATGATTGACGGAACGGGTATGTGCGGCGGATGCAGACTTACGGTGGGCGGAGAAACCAAATTCGCCTGCGTTGACGGCCCTGAATTTGACGGTCATTTGGTGGACTTTGACGAGGCTATGACACGCGGCTCTATGTACAGGGGCTTTGAGCAGAAAAAGCGTGAGGAAAGCTGCAATCTCATGAAGCAGGGCTGATAAATCATTGAAAGGGGCTGTTGTTATGCCGAATATGTCGCTTAAAAAGAATCCTATGCCGTCACAGGCTGCTGACGTGCGTAATAAAAATTTTGACGAGGTAGCCTTGGGCTACGATGAGCAAACCGCTATTGACGAGGCACAGAGATGCCTTAAATGTAAAAATCCCGCTTGTGTAAAGGGATGTCCCGTGGGAATAGATATTCCCGCATTTATCGGTGAAATTGCCGAGGGAAGATTTGAGGAGGGCTATAAGATTATATCCAAATCCAGCTCTCTCCCTGCAGTATGCGGACGGGTTTGTCCCCAAGAAACCCAGTGCGAGGGCGTATGTATCCGCTCCAAAAAGGGCGAATCCGTGGCTATTGGCCGTCTGGAGCGCTTTGCCGCAGATTACCACCGCACACATAATCCCGGCGCTGTGGAAAAGCCTGTAAGCAACGGTAAAAAGGTTGCCGTTGTGGGCGCAGGTCCTGCGGGTCTTACCTGTGCGGGAGATCTTGCCAAGAAAGGCTATGGAGTAACCGTATTTGAAGCGCTTCATACCGCGGGCGGCGTGCTTGTGTACGGTATACCCGAATTCAGACTTCCCAAGGACATAGTTCGCCGTGAAATAGAGGGTCTTGAGGAGTTGGGCGTTGAGGTACGCACAAATACCGTTATCGGTAAAACCTTTACCGTGGACGAGCTTTTTGAACAGGGCTACAGCTCCGTATTTATCGGATCGGGCGCAGGTCTGCCCAGATTTATGAATATTCCCGGAGAAAATCTCAACGGCGTTTATTCCGCCAACGAATTTCTTACAAGAGTTAACCTGATGAAAGCATATAAACCCGACTCCGACACGCCTATCAAGGAAAACAAGCGTGTTGCCGTTGTGGGCGGCGGAAATGTTGCAATGGACGCGGCAAGATCCGCTTTGCGATTGGGCGCAGAAGAGGTTTATATAGTATATCGCCGCTCCGAAAACGAGCTTCCCGCAAGAGCGGAGGAGGTTGAACACACTAAGGAGGAGGGAGTTATATTCAAAACTCTCACCAATCCCGTGGAGATAATCGGCGGAGAGGACAAGACCGTCTGCGGTATAAGGTGCATTTCCATGGAGCTTGGCGAACCTGATGAGTCCGGACGGCGCAGACCTGTGGAAATTCAGGGAAGTGAACACACCATTGACGTTGACTGCGCTATTATGGCTATCGGCACATCTCCCAATCCTCTTATCAAGAACACAACCGAGGGACTTGAAACCACTCGCCGCGGCTGTATCGTTGCGGATGAGGAAAGCGGACTTACCTCACGAGAGGGCGTATATGCCGGAGGCGATGCCGTTACGGGCGCTGCAACGGTTATCCTTGCAATGGGTGCGGGAAAATCCGCCGCTGCCGCTATTGACGAGTATCTCTCCCAATGAAAAGCTTTACAATAAACGAAAATGATTCGGGTCAGAGGGTGGACGCCTTTATCAGAAAGGCTGCCCCCTCTGTTCCGCAAAGTGCAATTTGCAAGGGCGTCCACACAAAGAATATCAAGCTGAACAGAAAGCGCTGCGAAATATCCACACGGTTATCCCAAGGGGATATATTGGAGCTTTATCTGAACGACAGCTTCTTTGCCGCCGACAGCCAAAGGGCGGAGCATGATTTTATGAAAGTATCCGCCGATATTAAGGTTATATACGAGGATAATAACATCATTCTTATGGATAAGCCCTGCGGACTTGTGGTTCACGAGGACGAAAGCGGCGTCAGCGATACCCTTGTAAACCGCCTTAAACGGTATCTTTACGAAAAGGGAGAATATTGCCCCGAAAAGGAAAACAGCTTTGCGCCGGCACTGTGCAACCGCATTGACCGCAACACCTGCGGTATTGTCATTGCGGCGAAAAATGCCGAATCGCTGCGTATTATCAACGAGAAAATACGCAGTCGGGAGCTGAAAAAAAGCTATCTCTGTATTACGGTGGGCGTTCCCCCGAAAAAAGAGGATACCCTGACCGCATATCTTTTCAAGAACAGCAAAACCAATACCGTTACCATAAGCGATAAAAAGACCTCCTCCAACAGAACCATTGTCACAAGCTACAGGGTGCTGAAAACCAACAATTGCCTTTCCCTCTGCGAGGTGGAGCTGGAAACGGGGCGCACTCACCAGATCCGCGCACAGCTTGCATATATTGGCTGTCCCCTGCTGGGTGACGGAAAGTACGGTATAAATTCCGTCAACAAGTCCTACGGTGTGAAGCACCAGGCTCTTTGCTCCTATAAGCTGAAAATGGATTTTAGGGAAAGCGGAGGGATTCTCGACTACCTGAACGGGCGGGAATTTACCGTGGAGGACATATGGTTTCTCCATAAAGGCTGGATATAACTAACAACAGTATTACACTAAACTACTATTCTGAGGTGCCAAAGTGAAAAAATGGTCTATCGGCTCTCTTACGGATTTACCTGCCGTTACCGCTGCCGCCAAGGAGCTTTCCTCAAAGGGAAATATTTCTATGCTGGCAGCCTATACCCTTGCTTCAAGGGGTATAGATACCATGGAAAAGGCTATGGAGTTTTTCGGCGATAACCCCCATGAGGGTTATGATGATGAGGGAAATCCCGTCCCCGAATTTGTAATGGGCTTCCCCTCCCCCTATCTTATCAACGATATGGAAAAGGCCTGCGATCTGCTCAATGACGCCATAGACAGCGCCTCGCTTATATGCGTTTACGGCGATTATGACTGCGACGGTATAACCGCCACTGCCGTTATGTATTCATACCTCAGCAACATAGGGGGCTGCGTTGAATATTATATCAACGACAGAAGTGAAGGCTACGGCATGAATTGTGATGCTGTGCGCCGCCTTTTTGACAGGGGCGTTAAGGTAATACTTACGGTGGATAACGGCATAGCCGCCTTTGAGGAAGCAAAGCTGTGCAGGCAGTTAGGTATTACCCTTATTATCACCGACCACCATCAGCCCTCACAGTCACTTCCCCTTGCGGCTGCAGTGGTTGACGCCCACCGTACCGACTGCAATGCGCCATACAGGGATTACTGCGGATGCGGTCTTGCATTGCGGCTTATTGCGGCTATGGAGGGCGGACGGCACGGGGATATGCATTTTGCCACCGAGCAATACTCCGACTTAGCTGCCATTGCCACGGTTGCGGACGTTGTTCCCCTCACAGGTGAAAACAGGAAAATCGTGCAGCATGGTCTGCATTATATAGAAAATTCGGAAAATTCGGGGCTTAATGCCCTTTTGGAAGCAGCGGGCGTAAAGCACCCACTGACTGCCGAATCCCTCGCATTCGGACTTGCACCGAGAATAAATGCGGCGGGACGGGTTGCGAGAGCCACAGATGCATTGGAGCTTCTCCTTTGCGAAGACCCGGACGAGGCTGCCGCGAAAGCGGAAAAAATATGCGGGTACAACAATCGGCGAAAAATCCTCGAAAATACGGTTATGGAAAGCATAGCCGCCGAAGCTGAAATAAATCCCTCTGTTTTGGACAACAGAGTGCTTGTTTTTTCGGGAAAGGGCTGGCACCACGGCGTTGTGGGAATTGCTGCGGCACGGTGTCAAGAGAGATTTGACCGCCCTGTTTTCCTTATATCCGTTGATGATGAGGAGGCAAGGGGTTCCGCAAGAAGCACCGAGGAATTTAACGTATTCGATGCGCTTAGCTTCTGTGACGATTTGCTTGAAAGGTTCGGAGGTCACAGCGGTGCGGGAGGATTTTCCTTAAAGCCGGAAAACATACCTGCATTTTCCCAAAGACTTCAAGAGTACGCCGCACAGCTTATCAAACAGAGAATTTCCTTTACACCCGCCCTCGATGTTGTCAAGGCGGTATCTGCGGAGGAGCTTACCATAGAGCAGGTTAAGGGACTGGATATACTTGAGCCCTTCGGCGAGGGAAATTCAAAGCCGCTGTTTTTGGCTGCGGGGGCAATGGTTTCCGATATATTTCCACTTAAAGGCGGCGAACACACTAAAATTATCGTTACAATTTCGGGAAAAAGCTTTACGGCGCTTATGTTTTCCCGCAAAACAGCCACGCTCCCCTTTGAAAAGGGAGATAGCGTAAATATGCTTTTCTCCGCGGAAATCAACCGCTTTAACGGTTGTGAATCGGTAAATCTACGTGTAGCGGATATTATGAAAGCGGGAATTAAACGCAATTCCTGCATTGCCGCAGAGGACGTCTATCATGCCTTTAGGCGGGGCGAAAGCATCGATGAACGGCTGATGTCACGAATGCTGCCGGACAGAAACGAGCTGGCTGCCGTTTACAGGGCAATAGGAAAAATACCCATGTCCGCGGAAAGCATATTCGGGCGAATTAAATATCCCCAAGATATAAACTACTGCAAAGCGCTTTTATGCATAGATATATTTGAGGAGGCGGGGCTTATAAAATATGACCGCTTCGCCGAAACCGCCGTCACTATTCCCACAAAGGAAAAGGCTGATTTAACTCGCACGCCGACCTACATGAAGCTTGCAAATAAGGGGCAGCAGTCCTCCTCCAACCACTGAAATACATTTCCATTAGGGGGTTCTTACTATGGTCAACAAGTCTGAAACAGTTTATACTATAGACGCTCTTATACAAAAGATAATAAACGATGAAAAGCAGTATGACCTCAATAAGATCATGTCCGCTTATGAGTTTGCGGCTAAGGCTCACGCAAATCAGGTGAGATCCTCCGGCGAGCCGTATATAAGTCACCCTGTGGCGGTCGCCTATATTCTGCTGGAGCTGGGAATGGACACCGATACTATCTGTGCGGCACTTCTCCACGATGTGGTTGAGGATACGGATGCCACTCTTGAGGAGCTGCGAAAGCTTTTCGGTCAGGACGTAGCTATGCTTGTGGACGGCGTTACAAAGCTGGGTAAAATTCCTCTGTTTACCAAAGAGGAGCTGCAGGCGGAGAATGTCCGTAAAATTCTCCTTGCCATGTCCCAGGATATAAGGGTAATTATAATAAAGCTGTGCGACAGGCTGCATAATATGCGTACATTGCAGTTCCGTCCCGCGGTAAAGCAGAGAAATACCGCCCGTGAAACCATGAACATATATGCGCCGCTGGCACACAGACTTGGTATACGCACCATTAAGGATGAGCTTGAGGATCTGGCATTCAGGTATCTTGACCCATATGCCTATGCGGAGATAGAACAGCTGCTGAAAATCCGAAGCGATGAGCGGGAAGCGTTTATCGCCTCCATTCAGCAGCAAATATCCAAGCGTTTTGAGGACGATGGATTTTCCATGGTTCCTATCTTTTCGGGACGGGTAAAATCCGTTTACGGAATATATAAAAAGGCTTTTCTCAACGGCAAGGGAATTGACGAGATTTACGATATTTACGCTGTGAGAATAATAGTAAATACAGTAAACGAATGCTACAACGCCCTAGGTATAATTCACGATATGTTCAAGCCCATACCCAACCGCTTCAAGGATTATATCGCCACCCCGAAAGCCAATATGTACCAATCACTGCACACCACTGTCATAAGCAGAGAGGGTATACCCTTTGAGGTGCAGATAAGAACAGTAGATATGAACTATACCGCCGAATACGGTATCGCCGCCCACTGGAAATACAAGGAAGGCATTAAGGGCAAGGATAAGCTTGAGGGGCGTCTTGCATGGATAAGACAGATTATCGAGGCGCAGCAGGAAACCGACGATGTAGAGGAAATTGTCCGTACCATTAAGAGCGACTTAGCCCCCGAAGATATATTCGTATTCACCCCCAAGGGCGATATGCGCACACTTCCTTTAGGCTCAACCATAATAGACTTTGCCTACTCAATCCACACGGAAGTGGGCAATAAGATGAAAGGCGCAAAGGTTGACGGAAAGCTGGTTTCACTTGACTATCAGCTTAATACAGGAGAAATTGTGGAAATACTCACCTCCTCCTCCCCCGATCACGGACCTAACAGAGCATGGCTTGACATATGCAAAACCAATGAGACTAAGTCAAAAATACGTTCCTGGTTCAAGAAAGAACGCCGCGAGGAAAATGTTGCTAACGGCAAAGAGGAGCTGGCAAAGGAATTTAAGCGCAACGGCATTATCCTCACCGAGGAGCAGCTTCCCGAATTTCTGGCGGATGATATGAAGCGTCATAACTGTACGCAGATTGACGACTTCTATGCGGCTGTGGGCTACGGCGGTATTATCCTGTCAAGAATTATACAGCGGCTCAAGGACAAATATATCAAGCAATATAAGGAAAATACCGATGATGTTGCGCTTATCACGCCCCACAAGAGCAGTACCGGCATAATTATCGGCGGAAAGAGCAATATTGAGGTTAAGATGTCCAAATGCTGCAACCCTCTCCCCGGAGAAGAAATTGTGGGCTTCGTCACAAAGGGTCACGGTATTTCCGTACACAAAAAGGACTGTGCAAAGTATAGGGACGCCCTTGCGAACGGCGCAGAGCTTGACCGCTGGGTTGAGGTATCTTGGGCTGACGAGGCAAAGGCAAATTCCAACCCCATATTCAAGGCTGTAATAGATATTGTGGCATACGACAGCTTTTCCCTTTTGGCGGACGTTTCCCAGATTACAAAGGAGCTGCGCATATCTGTTTCGGGAATTTCCTCAAAGGTGCTGAAAAACGGCAATGCCAATCTGATACTAACCTGCAGTGTTGCGGGAATAGGTCAGCTGGATATGATTATACAAAAAATAAAGAAGCTGCCCGATGTTATCACGGTTGAACGTACCAACGGCTGAGGTGTACTATGAAAAGAATTGAGTTTCCCCCATTCAGCGAATTTGCCGTAAATTCCTATCTGCTTGTTTCCGACAGCGGAAACGGCGTGCTTATCGATGCCCCCTACGGCGCATATTCCATACTAAACCGCGTTAAGGACGAAGGAATCACCCTGAAAATGCTGCTGCTTACCCACGGTCACTGCGACCATATCGCCTCCGCCGCCAACATTCAGGCTCAAACCCACTGCTCTGTTTATATACATGAGGGGGATTTGAAAAAGCTAAACGATAATGTGCAGAATCTCACACGCTACTTCAATCTGCCGCCTATCGACCCGGTAGAAAATCCTATTTCCTTGAAAGACGGCGACACTGTGGAGCTGGATGAAATGAAATTCCGTGTTCTCCACACTCCCGGCCATTCAAGCGGATCTGTATGCTATATTATCGGGAACGATATGTACTGCGGCGATACCCTTTTCAAGGGAAGCGTGGGGCGAGTTGACATGACCGATGGAAACCCACGGGTTATGCAAAGGACGCTGGATATGCTAAAGGGCTTTGAAACGGACATAGACTATAACCTTTTCTGCGGACACGGTTCGTCAACCACAATCAGCCGCGAACGCCGACTTAACCCCTATTTACAGTAAATCGGAGGTGTACCGATGATAATTACAGCTGTCGCCGCTGCGCTTCTGGCAATATCCCTGCTGCTTTTTGCCGCTGCACTTCTGCGGGCGTCAAGGTCGGGGATAGTCTTAATCAGGGTAATGTCGTTGCTGCCCACAATTGTCATTATCGCCGCTGTGGGTATCAACATATATAACTCCGTTTACTTTACTCACACCGCTATACCCTATTACGAGGAGTGTATAGAAAGCGGCTATTTTCCCGATGAAGATGAATTTGATTTCGGATACACCATAACCGACAGCGACGGCAGAAATGTGCTTATGGCTGAAAATTACAACGAGAGAATAGACGATTGCCGTCAGAGAGCCTATTTCAGTGCCGCTGCCGCAATGCTCCTTGCCGCTCTTTACCCCTTTGGTATATACATAATAGCGGAGGACGGTATATATTTCTCCTACAAAAGGAAAATAAGCTTTCTGTGCAAGGTAGAAAAGGACAGAATTGTATTTTATTCCACTGTAGACGGAAAAATACACAAGGCGGTCACCTACGTCGGCTTTTCCATAAAAATGCGTAAAAGGCTCGGACGATTTATTATTAATTAAACGGGAGGATATATTTAAGGTAAATGCTTGAATTTATTACCGAAAAGGAAAGCTCATGGAGCTTTTTGAAAAAAACCGATTTACCTATATTTATATACGGCATGGGTGACGGTGCTGTCAAGATTATGAATGTGTTTGACAGGTACGGTATTCCCCTTTCGGGAATATTCGCCAGCGATGAGTTTGTACGAGGACATAGCTTTTGCGGTCATCTTGTACACACCCTTTCACAGATTGAAAGGCTTGTGGACGATTTTGTCATAGTCCTTGCCTTTGGCGCAGGCTATCAGAGCCTTTACGACAGGATAAACGACATAGCCTCACGGCACATACTTCTTGCCCCCGATGTTCCCGTTGTGGGGGACGGACTTTTCACCTATGAATACTGTCTGGAAAATGCCGAGAAAATACAGCGGGTTTACGACCTGCTTGAGGATGATTTTTCCAAGCAAACCTATGCTGATGTGATTAACTTCCGCATAAGCGGGAAAATAGACTATCTTAACCGCTGTACCGCCGAAAAGGGCGATATTTTCAGTGAAATTATACGCCCGTGGGAAAGCGGGATTTACATGGATATGGGCGCATACAACGGCGACACCGTGCTTGAATTTATAAGCCAATCAAAGGGGTGCTACGAGAGGATATACGCCGTTGAGCCCGACAGCCGAAATTTCAGGCGAATGACAAAAAATCTCCCCACCGATGAAAGAATATCCCTTATCAATGCGGCGGCTTGGGACGAGAATACCACCTTGGGATTTGAGGACAAATCGGGCAGGCAGTCCCGCTTGGGAACAGACAGCATCCGTCCCGCAAAGATAAAGGAGGTTGCCGCCGTTACGGGTGATTCTCTCTGTGAAAATGCGGGATATATAAAAATGGACGTAGAGGGTGCGGAGATGAAAGCGATAGCGGGGTGCAGGAAATCCATTGAAAAGGGTGCTTCTTTGGCTATTGCTCTTTACCACAGAAACGAGGATATTTTCGAGCTGCCTTTGGCGGTGCATGAGATTAACCCGAATTTAAAGCTATATATCCGTCATCTGCTGTATATTCCCGCTTGGGAAACAAACCTTTACGCCGGCAGGGTCGCAGACCCTGCACCAATTGTTTCCCGCCGCCCTCTAATGTCATAAATTGCGGTAGCAAAAAAGCCGGCAGCTAACTGTCGGCTTTTTATTGCAAGGCAATTCAAAATCATCTTTAGGCGGCGGAAGACGGTGGGTGCAGGGTCAGCCTGCCCTACTTAAGAATAGAAAATGGAGAATAGAAGATAGAAATTGAACCTGTTTGATACATTGAAAGCACTTCAAAAATAAGGTAACGTATCTTAATTCTTC
>MSHL01000008.1:2792-18471 GCA_001941135.1 Ruminococcus sp. Zagget11 | reverse complement strand
CACTTCACAAAAGGGGAGCACTTCATTATTCGTCAGCGCCTTTTATTTTTTCCGAAAGCTCACACAGCTTATCCCAAATGTAAAATCTCACCTCGTAATCGCTTTCCTCCAAAAGCAGGGAAATATCCTGTTCCGATAAATCTCCGCCGTATTCCGCGAGTATTTCCTCTTGGCTTTTCTCATCGCTGATGCAGGGTACGCAAAGCGGCGGGTACATGACACACCACCAATTATGTCCCTCTCCGCTGCCAATTTCAATCCGCACAGCGGTATATTCGCCTGACGGCATAGCGATATTTCCATATTCCCGTCGGTCAAATTCTGTTTTTTCAAGGCTTGTGGCAACAGGCAGACTGCATCCGTTTTCCCTAAGCGTTTCCTCTGCAATTTCGGTAATGCTGTCAAGCTCTGACGAAATGGACAGAACCGCCTCATCATAATCGGAATAGGGCTTAAAAAGCTCCTCCGAGGCTTCAAGCACCGCGTCCCTTACCTTCAATTTTAAGGCTTGGTCGCTTTCACTGTCCGATTCCGCAAGGATATGCAGCCGCACCACGTTATCTTGTATATTATTGCGGCTTTCCGCAGCGCAGATGAATGAGGAAAGCGCCAGTGCAATAATCATTACCCCGCATACAGCGCCGCTGTCAAGGCTTAAAAATGGGAATATGTATTCGGTAAGCTTATTATTCATAATTTTTCCTCCAATAATAATTTCGTTGTAATTATTATTGGAGGAATTTTCAGTTGTTATTCAGTTTTATTTGGAAAATTATTCAATGCTTTTCAGCTTTTGGTCAACCTCGTCCACAAGCATGATAAGAGTATCGGCGATTGAATCGCGGTTGGTAGCCCAGCTTACGCCGTGGAATGCCGCTCTCATGCCCATTTCAGAACCGTCCGTTGCAATAGATGCGATTTCGGTTGAGCAGCCTGATGCAAGGTCATATACAGGGTATTCGCGTGCAAGGGCATCAATTTCCTTTTTGCGTTCGATAAATTCGTCGGTCCATTCGTTATCGTCCTTTGATTTTCTGTCGGAAATAGCGATCAGACCCTCGTCCGTATTTGCAACAACCGCACATTCCGCAAGTGCGGCTACGCCCTCGGGGTTGGAAGCGCCCTTACAAAGAACATATCCCGAAATAGCTGCGGACTGATACGGGTCGGAATCGGCAGGTGAGGGAACAGGAACAATTCCCAGATTTTCGGGTTCGATTGCGGATGCCCATGTTGACGGATCACCCTGAACGCCCCATGTGCCGTAGAGCAGGAAAAGCTCATTTCCCTCGCCCATCTTCTGTGTTTGAATCTGCCAATTAAACTGATCTATGGGGAATGCAAGTCCGTTACAGTAAAGGTCATATTGGTAATTCATAGCCTTTTCAATAGTGGCGTCGTTTATATTGCATACAAGGCTTCCGCTGTCGTCTGTGCCTACAAAAGGAACGCCTGCGGAAAGAAGCAATGCTTTTTTCGTTATACCAACCGTCAAGGCCGTATTTTCCCGAATCCTCATCAACAAACTGCAACAGCATTTCGCGGAATGTATCCCAGTTCCATTCACCGTTTTCGTAAAGCTCCCAAGGATCGTCAAAGCCGTTTTCCTCGATTGTAGCCTTATTGTACAGGCAAACCTGCTCCGCATAAACGTTGGTTACAAATTGATAATGCTTACCGTTAAACTCGAAAACGTCCATTGCATTGGAAAATTGCTGCCACAGCTCCGAATCAAGGTCAATGTAGTCGTCAATCGGCTGGAACATTCCGCTTACTATTCCCTTGGGGAAATTGTAGGTGTCCTCACCGAAAAAGTCTATGCTCTCGCCGCCGAGAATGTATGTAGACAGGCCGTTGTAGCGGTTCTCGTATGTGGTAGGATAATAGGTAACCGTTCCACCATACTTTTGTTCAAACATTTCCAGTTCAACCTTTTTGGATTCGCCTGTTGTGGAGGGGTTAAGGTCATAGTGAGACATCCACTTGATTTCCGTATCCTCAAGCTCTCTGTCGGGAAGCTTTGCCATAGCAATTTCAAGCTCGCTTTGCTCCTCCTCTTTCAGACCCTCGGTGTTGATTTCAACCGTAGCAGCAGTTGTGCCTGTGGTTGTGGCTGCTTCCGTCGTGTTGTCGGAAGCTTCCTCCGTACTGCCGCAGGCGGTAAATCCCGCAGCCAGTGAAAGTGCCATAACTCCCGCCAATAATCTTTTTACTTTCATACTATTACCTCCGTTTTCATTTTTGCCTAATCCTGAACTGCCGCATTGAACACCAATACCGCATTCCAGTAGATAGCATTTTCATTTGTAACCCAGTCAAAGGGTTCGTCCGTGTAGCATTTCATAGGGTATTTGGAAATAATATTGCCCTCCGAATTATTTATCCCTCCCGGCATATATCCATCGGGGAAATTATCGCCTGCACTCCAAATATTACTGAATGTCTGTGCTATTGCGTCGTCGCCGTGTCCTGTTACAAAGGATTTTCTTAGGGGATTTTCGCCCATTATAAAGTTTAACGCATCTGCGGAAAATTGTTTTCCCTCGCTCAGGTCATCGCCTATAGCATAGTTACCCACAATCATATCCTGGGGACTGCCCAAAATGGTATTAAAGCTGCCCCACCAGAATCCCCAGCTGTTAATGGAAACCTGCCATGGGTTTGCCTCATATCTGTTGCGGACACCGCTGCGCCAGGATTTATAGCGCTTTGTGATAAGCGCCGATATTTCTTCATCGGTATTGTCCGAAAGCAGATAGGTATAATATCCGTAAATCGCCATATTATCTACATTATGCCCGTTTTCACCGCTGCCGAATTTAATCAGATAATCGGAATAATGCTCTTCAACGTATTTTCCGTAGGTATCGTTGCCTGTTGCGTAATAAAGACACCCTGCCGCCCAAAAGGTCGCACTGCTGTCGTTTTCACCCGAATAGGTGGTGCTGACGTAATAATCGGGATTTTCCTCAATATATGCCCATCCCTCCTCTGCAGCCGAAAGCAGTCTGTCAGCGTAATCGCTGTCAAATTCGCTGTAAACGGTTGATGCAAAGGCTAGGACAGCGGAGCAGTCTGCGGTTGAATTAGTGGTACATTCCCACACTGCGCGGTCGCTTGCACTGTCATTTTCCGATTGGGATTTCACCTTCATATGAAAGCCGCCGCTGTCCTCGTCCTGCATTTTAAGGAGGAAATCAAGCTCATATTTTACCTCGTCAAGAATATCGGGTATGCCGTTCCCGCTTTCGGGAATATTATTCTGCCCATCGTAAAATTTATCGGGATAAAGCTTATATGCCCATAAAAGCGTGTTTACGGCAGTTGCGCCGGGGGAAACGTATTTGCCCACATCTCCCGCATCATACCAGCCTCCGCTGACATCGATACCGTCAATATCAAAATCCTCGGGGGTAACATCGCCGCGGCTGTGTCCTTCACCGTAATCCTCGGTTATTTCGGTATTTGCCCGCTGATAGTAGAAGTACCGCATGGAATCCGCAAGCAGACTGTCGTACACATTATCCGAAATTGTAAACACAGGAGATGATTCGTCTATATCGGCAATTTGAATATAATAGCTGCCCTCCTCGGTATAATCGGAAAAGTCAGCGGAAAGCATTGCCTCTCCCGAAAACAGCTCGTCATATTCGGTAATAAGCGCTAGTGTGCTCGTAAACGCTGTTTCACCTGTTTCCGTGTTTACAAGATTAAATTCCGTACCCACGTTACAGCCCAGAGTATCTCCGAATCCGCTTACAACAGCGGTCTTTTCCGAGGTGGTCTTGTAGCCCTCCTGATTTACCTTAATTGCGGGATATATTTTCTCGCTGTCCTCGGAAATAAGCTTTATGCTGCTGACCCAAATATCGCCGTCAGCATTTCCTATGACAAATTCACGAACGTGCAAAAGTTCGCTGTCAAGCTCGCTTAGAGGAACGGTAACGGTGGTACGTGTATCTGTGGGCGTTACAGCTACATTTGTGACTGTGGTGGTGGTGATACCATCTGTAATCTCGCCGAAACCCACATCAAACGATGAACCCGAACCCATTACATCGATGGAAATATATCCGTTTTTATAAAGTGACAGATCTGTAGCGTTCCAGCTTCTCAGCACAATGCTTGACATACTGTCACTTAGCTTGATTTGCAGGTTTTCATCAAGCTCGGAAATCTTTTCGGCTGTCGCATTAACCGTTGTGGGGTATTCGCTGCCGAGAATTACAATTTCCTGCAGGGTGTGATTGGCAATGGGGAGCGCCGCAGCCTCGGATACGGCGGATTCACCCTCTTCGGGTGCAGTATTGACTGCACAACCGCTGAATAGCATTGCAAGGGAAATTATTACCGCAAGTTGCTTTTTCATCAAATGCCGTCCCGCCTTTCTATCCTTACAATGCGTATATCTCCCATTCCATCAATAACCTCTATCCGCAGCGCCTTTTGTCCCGTGCCTATGCTCAAAGCGGCTTTTCCGTTAATAAGCCTTGCGGCGGAATTTTCAATGGAAACCTCAATTACGGCGTTATTCAAACTGCCCTCTACTGTCACGTCATAAATTCCCTCTTTTGCGGAGGAAATAGTGTATTCAAGCCATTCGCCCTTTTCCAGAGCCTTTACGCAAAGACTGTCGTCTACTTAGTCAATTTCCGCGCTGTCGTCACGGTATACTGCCGTCTGCGGCTTGGTATTTTTGTGGAACGCAACGCCCTCGCCGCCTCGGTCGTAGTGTATAGCCTGAATAACGCAGGGCACTGCCGCAGGAGGATAAATATACGGCAGCTGTCCCGCTATGCTTTCCTCCGAAAAGGGTTTAAATGCGTCATAGCATCTTCCCTCATCAAGGGAAATATCCAAGCAGCCCTCACTGTCATTAAGCAGCATTTTGACGTGAAGGACGCGGTTAAATTCATCGAAATAGGCTGCATTTCCCTCCGCAATTTCCACACTTGTAAGGCGGTTTACGGATGTAATGCTTTCGCCGTTCAGGGTGATATTAACGGGCGCTTTTTTCATATGAATATGTGAGGTAATTTCTGCTGGGGAATAATCGCTGTTATTGGGGGAAATGTGGATTTTCAGCGAATTTGCATCCTCGTGACAGGTAACTTTCGTAACGGTATAATTTCCGTTTAAATAGCTGTCCGTAATTCCGTCATCGGCATAAATAAAACAGTCCGAATCAGATTCGGGATAGATCAAAAGCCCAAGTGCTTTGAAATCCATTTCCCTTGTGTTGAGAATATCCTTTGACATGGGGATAATTCCCCATGCCCTTACGAATACGGGTATGCGGTTTTGGGGCGCATAAACCTCATATTCCCGACCACCCTCATAAAGATAGTCATAGTCGAAATCGTACCATTTTCCTTGAGAAAAATATACCTTGCGGAAATTCTTTTGTGATTCAAGCACAGGCGCAATAAGCATATTCTCGCCGAACAGGTATTCATCCTTTATTTCATATGCCCTTTTGTCATCGGGATAATGCCAGAAAAGCGGCCGCATAATGGGAGTACCGTGGAGGTGATTTTCATAATAAAGGGAGTATACATAGGGTATCAGCCTGTAACGAAGCTTTATATAGTGTGACATTCCGTCAAGGGTCATTTCATTGTAGCGGAACGGAACAGCTTCACCGCCCGCATGGTGTGTACGGAAAATGGGTGTAAAGCAGCTGAACTGTACCCAACGCTCGTAAAGCTCCGCGTGTTCCGTGCAGTCGTTGTGGTAGAGATTGTATGGACAGCTTTCATTGTTTGTGGGGGATAGGAACCCGCCTGTGTCGCAGGTCCACATGGATATGCCGCAAAGCTGTGTGTTCAGCGCCTCGGGAATGTGTGCCGTGAGAGTGCCGTACTCCGAATAAATATCGCCTGTTCACAGTGCCGTGGGCTTTCGCTGAATACCCGCAGTGCCTGTTCTCGTAAGCACAAAGGAACGCTTTTCGGGGGAATGTTTTTTCATTATATTATGATAGGTGTCGGAAACAGCGTTGCTGAATATGTTATGTACTTCCCCTCTGCTTCCCTCAAAGTAGACCGTGTTTTCCGCATCGCCCTCAGGCTCGGTTAAGTCAAGCCACCAAGCCTCTATACCATCGTCCATTACCTTTTCAATTTGGGGAGATAACCATTTTTCCGTTTCGGGATTGGTGAAATCCATTAGCTTTCCGCTGTAATGTCCGCAGGTTACGGTGTTTCCCTCTGTGTCATGGGCAAGTATTCCCGCATTAACCGCACTTTCAAATGTGTCGCTGTCCTCTTTCAGCATAGGGCCGGAATTTGATGCCATGAAATGAATACCGTATTTTTCACGGTAGTATTTCATCTTTTCGGCACTCTTGCCTTCCCAGCGATCCGCCCACTTGTAGTTATTGAAATACTGCGCCCAGTCAAAATCAAAAACAATGCTGTCAAGGGGAATGTGTTTCTTTGCAAAGGTAAGGATAACATCATCTATTTCTTCCCAATTCCAAAAGGAGCATTTGCTCTGCATATAGCCCAAAACCCACAGCGGAGGGAGTGACGCTCTGCCTGTTATTTCTGAATATTTGCATACTATTTCGGGAATTGTATCACCGGAGAAAATGTATATCCTGCAGGCACCGTCGGGAGCGGAAATTCTTATATTATCGCTGCGTTCACAGCAGATGTCAATGTTTAGATTGCTTGTGTTGTCAAGGTAGATACCATAGGGCTTGCCGCAGCCTGTGCTGATAATAAAGGGGATGGGATAATCCGCCGTTACATGGTTCTGATTTATCCGCTGTCCCGTCAGCATATCGCGAACAGTTCCCCGCCTGTCAAGTCTGCCGAAAGCAATGTCATTATCCTGCCCCAGACCGTAAATGTGTTTGCCGTCTGTAACGCTTATATTAAGCTCAAAGCCGTTTGTATTACTGCTTTTGGAGTAGGTGCAGGAGGTAAGCGCGTGACTGTTTCCGAAAAAGGTCATAAGTCCCGTGGACTTCAATATTTTTGCGGAAAGCGAGTCTGTGCCGAAGATAAAACCATCGTTTACCTCTGTAAATTTACTTTCTGTTTCCCCAAAAGGGAGGATAGCCTTTGAATTTGCGTGGGTCTTGCCGTCGTTAATGTCAATGCAAATCAAGCTCGGCGCATATGCAAGGACATTGGCAGTAAAGCTGTCAGTATGTATAATGTTCATAAAAAACACCTCCGAAAATGCTCTATACTTGTAATTATAGAACATTTTCGGAGGCTTTTCCTCTCCATAATTATCATATTTTTCTGTATATTGATTTTTTGCTTTCTTTTTAAATTCATTTGGAGTACAGTCGAATATTTTTCTGAAATTATAATAAAAATTGCTGGGACTTTCAAAGCCGCATATACCGCAGATTTCCATTACACTGAGCTTGTTTTCCGTGACAAGCTCCGACGCATATACAACCCTTTTCGAGTTTATAAACTCGGTGGGAGTAAGACCAAAATGCTTTTTCATTTCACGGTTAAGGTGATTTTGTGATACGCAGGCAAGCTCCAGCATTCGTACCAGTCCCGCCGTAAAATTTTCGGGCTTGTTCATTTCGGTTATCAGATTTTCCAGCCAGTAGGGTATTTTAATGGGAGAGGTGGCAGTCTGAACCATTTCCAGTACAAGGCGTGAGATAACAGCCTTTGCGTAGGTGCGCTTTTTCCGTGGATCGCCTATAGTCCCTATTTTTGAAAGCTCGGCGGTAAGCTTCTCCGCCATAGCGGGAGAATAGGTTATCTGCGGAGGAAATTCGCTTTTGTCTACGGTATCGGGGGAAAGCTCTACAAAATCAATGATTTCTTTCATTACCCCCTTATCAATGCCAATGGATATAAGCTCCATATCATAATGGTTGATAAAGCTGTATTCGTGACAGTCCTTGGGGCGGATAAGCTCGGCAGTGCCCGACATACAGCACTCGCTGAAGCCGTTGATATTGTGCATGGCACGCCCCCCCTGACCACATAAAAAATCTCATAAAAATCATGAGTGTGTATGTGATAGGTTTCACTGACGCTCATCTGATGAAGGAAGCTGATTTTACAGTCAGTGTCTTGGTCGGGAAGCGATAGTATTTCCATATATTCACCCTTCTTAACAGCAGCGATTAAAAAGGGCGGGAACGAAATGTCCCGCCCTTAGCTGATTACTTACATCAATCCGCTTTATTGGAAATAAACCGCCAGCTGTCGGCACACATTTGATCTATTTCTCTTTCGGCTTTCCAGCCAAGCTCCGTCAGCGCCTTTGTGGGGTCGGCGTAGCACTCTGCTATATCGCCTGCACGGCGAGGCTTAATTTCGTAGGGAATATCAATTCCGCTTGCCTTACTGAATGCCTTTACAACGTCAAGCACGGAATAGCCCTTGCCCGTACCCAGATTCCATATTCCCACGCCTGTCATGGTGCGGATTTTTTCTATAGCCTTGATATGTCCCAAAGCAAGGTCAACAACGTGAATATAGTCACGAACGCCCGTTCCGTCGGGAGTGGGATAATCGTTTCCGAATACGCCAAGACAGGGCAGCTTGCCCACAGCAACTCTCTGTATATAGGGCATAAGGTTATTGGGAATCCCGTTGGGATCCTCGCCTAACTTTCCGCTTTCATGTGCGCCGATGGGATTAAAGTATCTAAGCAGGGCAATGCTCCAGCGGTTGTCCGATTTGTATATATCCTGCAAAATTCCCTCAATTACAAGCTTTGTTGTGCCGTAGGGGTTAGTGGTTGAAAGGGGAAAATCCTCCTTGATGGGCACTGTTTTTGGCGAACCGTATACGGTAGCCGAGGAGCTGAACACCAGTCGGCGGCAGTCGTGATTTCTCATAACATCGCACAGAATAAGCGTTCCGGTGATATTGTTGTGGTAGTATTCTATAGGCTTAGCGCAGGATTCGCCTACAGCTTTCAGTCCCGCAAAATGTATTACCGATTCAATATCGTTTTCGCTGAATATTCTCTCCACAGCCTCTCTGTCAAGGAGATCAGCCTCGTAAAAGGGAAAATCCTTTCCGGTAAGTGATTTTATGACATCGAGAACGCGGGGATTGGAGTTGGAGAAGTTATCCACAACTACAATATCCTCACCTGCGTTCAAAAGCTCCACACAGGTGTGGGAGCCTATATATCCGGCACCGCCGGTTACAAGTATACTCATGACAAATACCTCCGCTTAAATTGAAATTGTTTTATTGTTCATCGTCATCGTGACGATTACTTTCCTTTGAAAGATTCACCTTACCCGTCTGCGGGCTGTCGTCAGTGTCGTTCAAACCGGACATTTCGGGCATTTCCGCTTCGTTGTTCATAGGCTCTTTCTCGTCAAAATGGCCGTCCTTGACGCCGTTATATTGATTAAATCCGCCCTGCGTCTGATTATATCCGCCCATGCTGTCGGTATTATTCTGATAATAGCCGTCTGTACTGCCGCTCTGATTTATATTTTGAGAGCCAAAGCCTCCGAAAACATCTGGGTTTACGTTTGGCATAGCGTTTGCCTTAGGCGCAAAGCCACCGTAAAGCTCCTCCGGGTATGCGTAGCCGTTAGCAAGGGCTTTTTCCCTCATGCAGCAGTAAAATTCCGCCATCGTAGCATAGTAGTAGGGGCGTACAAAGAAAGTACCGATACCAAAGCAAAGTACGCCCAATAAGAACCAGCCGATAAAGGACAACTGCAATAAAAACAGGTTGAATTTCTCACCGTCCATAGTACGCTTGCTGATTTCAAAGGCACGTTTTGAACTGATGTTGGGATTTTCAGCAAGTATATAGGGTATCAATGCATACTCGTAGGTCTTGTATATACCGGGGAAATACAAGAGCAGTGACCAAAGTGCAATTTTTATGTACATTAAGGCAGAGATTCCCATAACATTGCCGTACCTGCCGCCGCCGAAAGCCCAAAATGTTTTGCCAAGCTCCGGTTCGCCAAATCGTGCATCTAAGAAAAACCTGTTAAGTCCTATGTTAAGAGGGCCGGTAATAAAAATTACAACCGCAAATGCAAGCAGTGAGCCGATAAATGTCGTACCCGATGAGATAGCGGCCAGTGTGGTAAGAAGCTGGGAAATAACGGAGCTTATGACACTTGCTATTACACCGGCAATGATACCTATGACGTAGTAGTTTTTAAGACAACCCTTTGCGTTGGCTTTAAGGAGTGCCCTTGTCCACATAAAAATACCTCCAAAATCTATTTTCGTAAATCTGCACGTTCATTATACCATAAGCCGATTTATTTTGCAATAGTTTTTATTTATTTTTGACAGGATTTTTCCTTGCCTGCAAATATGGAAGCTATTTTATACATGGTTTGCATAAAGTGCGGAAATGTGGCAAAAATAACTTCAATGGGAGGCAAGGATTATCCCATAAGGAAAAAGAAATGCAGCGAGGACAAGACCTGCATTTCATACAGAAAGGCTGGAATAATTAATGGCGAACAATTTTTTAAGGTGGGTAAGCTTTCCGGCAAGGGCGCAACGGCAGTTATATGCTTTTGCTTGGCAGCGGTGGCGGCTATCGGTGTTTACTCCTACAGAAAGTCCGCGGAGGAGCTTAATACGGAGCTGCTTGGCAGTCAGGAAAGCGCTGCGGAAAACATAGCGGAAAGCGAGGCTGAAATTGCCGGTGCTGCCGCGGACAATATTCCCATGGAGGATGCATACCCCGCTGCGGAGGATATTTTACTTGACAGCGACGGACTTTCGGGGGACAGCGCTGCCGATGCGGACGTTTCCCTTGAGGGGGATAGTGCCGCCGAATCGGTTGACAGTGATGAGCTTACCGATGCAATAGTATCACCCCTGAGCGGGGAGATTATATTCGACTACTCGGACGGGGAGCTTGTGAAATCCCCCACATTGGGCGTATGGAAAACCCATGACGGAATAGATATTGCGGGATCTGTGGGGGACAGCGTTCGTTCCATGACATCGGGAACGGTTATTTCCGTAACCGAGGATGCGCTTATGGGAGTGACGGTTGTTATCGACCACGGCAGCGGATATCAGTCCTATTACTGCAATTTGGCGAGCGATGTGGACGTTTCCGAGGGTGAAGCCGTAAGTGCAGGCACTGTTATCGGTGAAATAGGTTCATCTGCGGAATCGGAGATAAGTGAAGATCCCCACCTGCATTTTGCCGTAAAGGAAAACGGCGAATGGACAGATCCCACGGAGCTGCTTTCAAGCGTGGGCAGTTAAAGATACTTGTGACGAATATTCCCCCAAAGAGCGGAGAAAAGCCGTTTTTTGGGGGATTTGCATTATTCGTTGTCAAAGAAGAGCTTCATGGACATATATATGGACTTGTCCTCGGTAAAGCCTGTGCTTTTGTAGAGCGGGTAGCCGCATTTGGTTGACCTTAGGTCAATGTAGGACAAATCCCATTTTGCACCGTCGTCGATAGCCATTTTCACAAGGGTTTTTGCTATGCCCATTCGTCTGTATTCGGGCATGGTGTATACATTCATAAGAGTACCTGTTTTTCCGGTGATAAACAGGGGACTGGCAGGCTTGTTGATAAGCACAAAGAACACACACCCAACGGCTCGTGAATCGTCCTCCGCAAGATATACCACAATATCCCTGTTCAAATGCTCCTGAAAATAGCCGGGAATACGTGCTTTAATCTTTTCAAGGGATTCCTCCGGCAAATCGTCATGGGTTTCGCGGACATAGGCCATTCGCAGTGCCAAAAGCGTGTCCGAATCCTTTGGCTGTGCTTTTCTGTAGGTAATCATAGCGTACAAACATTCCTTTGTTATATGTTGTTATATGGAGTAATCTCCGCCCACTCTGCTGTGGTAGCTGTCCAGTATATCCTGGAGGGTGATATTGTCCAGATAATCGGTGACAGCCTTGTAAAGTCCCTCCCAAACAGGCAGGGTAATGCAGTCGCCTGCACGGGGACATTCGTTGGGGGAAGCGGTAAGGCAGGCAACGGGGCAAAGATCTCCCTCCGTTACTCTGAGTATTGCGCCGACAGTGTATTTTGACGGGCTCATGGCGAGAGCATAGCCGCCCTGATAGCCGCGGTTGGTACGCAGCATACCCGATTTATGAAGCAGGGGAACTATCTGTTCCAAGTATTTTTTGGATATATTCTGACGCTCTGCAATATCCTTTAGGGCAATAAATTCACCCTGATCATTCTGGGCGAGATCCAGCATCATTCGCAGGGCATATCTTCCCTTAGTTGAAATTTTCAAGTACACAAGCTCCTTTCGCAATATTATACTATCTACTATTATACCATAGGTTTTATAGGATTTCAAGCGGTAAATCGCAAAAAACAATTTTTAAAGAAAAATATATTTTTTTGTTGCAAAAAGGGAAGATGGGTGATATAATTATGAAGTCATTTATACCGGGAAAGAGGGGTAACAGAATGTTTGAAGAGCTTATGGAAAAATATTGCGGGGAAATATTTGAATACTGCAAATATTCCCTGGGAGGTGATGTGCAGGGAGCGGAGGACTGTACTCAAGAGGTATTTTTCGCCCTGTACAAAAATATACATCGCCTGAAATTATCCGAGGATATAAGGTACTGGCTGTATAAAACCGCTTCCTATAAGGTGAAAAATTACAGGCGAAAAAACAAGCGCCACAGCGTATGCAGTATAGACGATTTGGCGGAGGGTACGTTGGTTGCCGATGATGATGTTCAGTCGGAATATGAGCTGAAAGAACAGGTGCAATCGCTTACCGAGTCGGAGAAAAAGCTTGTCGCGGACTATTACATGGGAAAGCACCCCGAAAAGGAGTTGGGGATTTCCCAAAACAGTCTTAGGATAAGGGTACATAGGATCAAGAAAAAAATATTCGATAAAGATGACTAAAATTTCATGCGGAATTTGTATGGTTTTAACAAACTTTTGGTTTTTGTAAAAATAAAGTGAAATAAATCGTGTGTTGCGGTTGTTTTATATTATAGAAGGGAAAATTATCATGACAGAAAAAGAATTTATTGAGGCTGTGATGAATGATACCGAATCGGGCAGCGAGCGTATCGATGAACTGAAGTCGGAGCTGGAGAAGGAAACACAAAAGCCTTTCAAGCAGCAAAGCTACGGTAAGATTTCAAGTATTTCGGCGGCACTGGCAAGGCTTGAGAGCGGAGAAAGCTCAACCTGTCTGAACAGAATCGAGGAGGGAGTGAATAGGAAAATAGAAAATCATGAAAGTAGGGGGGGTGAAAAAAGACTTCGCTGTGCAGTGGTGATTTTAAGCATATTGGTATTTATACTCAGTATCAATACGGTTACGGTTTCCGCATGGAATATGAATGTCTTTTCTCTTGTTGTAGAACTGACTAAGGGCGGAGTAACAATTGATTTTAGCAACCAGGGAAGCAACTTAGGAGAAGAAATCGTTATTCCAACCTCTGAAGATGACCCTTATGGAATTATAGCAGCTTGTGAGGATATGGGTATATACATAGAAACTCCGCATTATCTCCCTGAGGGATATGTATTGATAAATTTTTACACAGATAAAACGGATTATGTGGATTCAGTGGATTTTACGTTCTCTAAAGGAAGTCGTTATATAGCTATATCATATAATAAATTTCATGATGAGAGTTCATTAGCAGGCGTTGGCTTTCCAAGTGATGAACATAATCTTACGGAAATAACTGTAAATGGGCATGCCGCTATTAAGTCTACAGAGGACAATCAAATGGTTGTTACCTATGCATCAGGTTTAGTAGTATTTAATATGTTCACACAGGATGTTGACTATGACGAATGTGAAAAGATAATTGAATCCTTAAAATAAAAGAGCGTGGTGAGAGCAAAAGTGTTTGACGAGCTAATGGAAAAATATTGCGGAGAAATATTTGAATACTGCAAGAGTCTGTTAGGCGGGGACAGTGACGGAGCGGAGGAGTGTACACAGGAGGTATTTGTGACGCTTTATAAAAGCATGAACAGGCTGAAAATGTCTGATGATGTGAGGTACAGGCTTTATAAAATCGCTGCCCGCAAGGTCAAGGAGTACATAAAAAAGAATGGCAAAGGCAATTAGTATTAACCCAAAAAACGCTGTCAGTGATAAAGGACACGCAAATTAAAACGAAAGGACTTACCTAAAATGAAAAAAGCATTAGCAGCGGAGGGCATTGTAATTGCCGCTCTGGTTGTGGCGATAATATGTATATTGACGGTTTTACCGAGAGAAAGGGTAAAGGACGAGCTGACATATAAGACGGAGGAGCTGCTTAATGAAAACAGCTATTTCACAGAAAATGAGGGAGCGGATTTGCCCAATGATTACAGCTGCGATATGTATAACAGCGAAGATGAGGATTTTGTTTCGGCGGATACACTCCTTTCCATGACAGGAGAAATCATCAACGAAAGGAATTATCTTTCTGTCAGTGATATTTCCACCTATGCGGGCGGTGAATCGGAGTACCGCATTTCCGTAAGCGGCGACAGATACACGGTTTCCGTTACATCGGCTGATGAGGGTATTTCCTCTGACTTTACCTTTGAATTTGACGGAACAAATAATATCTATTATGTGGGGAGCGACCCTATTTCCACAGGAAAAATTATATACAGCGGTACCTCTTCCGTGGAGGACGTTCATGTCCCCGAGTACGATAAGTACGGCACCTCAAATACAAAGGAATATAAGGAACAAATTGCCCAAAGCATAGCAGATGAGCAGTTAGCCCAATCGGAATACAGTCTTGTAACGGTGACAGTGCTTGACGGCTTTGAGTGGGACAGGAGCAACATCGGGTATATTTCTGTTCTTGTAAACTATGATAATGAGGAATTTACCGTTACGGCCGCCTATTACAGCGGCGGAGAATGGCGGCTTGAAAAAGCTAATTACCTTTCGGATTATACCGAAAATGAGGAATATGCGGAAAGGTGTATGAAGTGCAAGGCGGCACAGGCTTATGCAAGCAGGGATTACAGCTATTTGAACGAGGAGGGAATACATTCACTTATCGAAAATGATATTATTTGGATGAGATATTTATATGGAACTTTCAGCTTTAAGTCGGAACACGAACCTCAAAAGGTGCAAACGAGTAACAGGACATATTGGGAGCTTGCAATAGCAAATTATGACGATGATAGATTTGATATAAGCGAAATTCAAGACGCTTTTGGTGTTGAGTTGGTTTTAAAAGAAGATGGACACTATTACGAATGTCCTTTTACTTCAATAGCCGATTTAAAAAAATATATGAACGAAACATATTCTTCTCAATACCTTGATACGCTTATTAACAGGTATACCGATAATTCTGATTTAATTGAATATGAAGATAGCTTGTATTTGACTGATTCCGGCGGAGTTTACCGGGACAGAGTGCCGGTAGAGGTTACCGTAACTGGAAATAGCGATTCAACAGTCAACTTTTCCGTAAAGTATGATTTAATGTTCATTGATGAAGATTTTTTTGTGACAACTGATTATCGTGCAATTTTTGAGGACGGCAGATGGCTGCTTGATGATGTTCAAAACAATGTGGAGGCATTACAGCAATAATTTCAACGAATATATATCTGATTGAAATGTCATTGCGGCTTTACTTTGAAAGGAAGTATCATTATGAAACACCTAAAAATCATTCCGGCAATAATATTATCATTCGTCTTAATCAATAATGGATTATCCGTAAATGCTGACAGCAGTATAGGTAATTCC
>MSHL01000008.1:0-2761 GCA_001941135.1 Ruminococcus sp. Zagget11 | reverse complement strand
TAATTCCTATGAGGATTATGCGGAGCATTACCATGATGCAAGCGAGAGCATAGGCAGCGGCTATCCCATGAGCTATTATTTTGAAAACTATGATTACATATATCTCCCCACATACCTTATGGATAGTGTTGAGGATATTACCTGTATTTTCGTTACACCTCGTTATGTACGGGTAACCTATTCCATTGACGGCGAGGAAATGGATTTCTACCATTATTTCCTGACGGACGGAGAGGATAGCTGCGAGGATTTTGAACTGACAGGCGGGAAAATCGAGGTTGACGGCATTATCTACTATAAAATCGCAGAGGCGGCACTGGGTGAAAAAGCGTATTGCTGTAATTATGATAATTCCTACTTCGTTTTCACCGCTGAAACAGACCTTGAAAATATGGGCGCAGTGCCCTTTACCAAGGTTTATGCGGACAGCAGTATAGGTGAGGAAAACGGACAGCTTTACTGCTATAATGACAGCGGCGAAAAGGAAAGCGGCTGGAAAGAGATAAACGGTCACAGCTACTATTTCCGTTCGTCTGATAAAACCGCCATATGCGGAAAGGCGGCTAAAATAGGTGATGTAGTTTATAAATTCAATGATAATGGCATTTGCAAAGGTAAATTCACCGGATATGCAACCCAAAGTGACGGTTCAAGGGTTTATTATAAAGACGGTGTACAGACGTTATCAAGCATTATCCATACAACATGATAATATACCTAATAAAAACCTGCGAGAAGTATATGTAATGAAAGAATAATTAAAATAATATGATAGGAGAGATTATTATGTCAATGGCAAGAAGATTTACAGCGATTTTCCTTTGTTTTACACTTTTAATCTGTTTTTCTGCGGCAAATACGGTATATGCTGACAGCCAAGGGACTGATATTGAAAGCTTTGATTCGATAAAAGACAAGGCGATAGAATACATAAATTCCGATTCGGGAAAACAGAAAATAGATGAAAGAATCACCGAAGCAATAACCGATTTTTCTCCCATTGAATATGATAATCTTAAACTGGATAATCCGTTTAATATATCGTGTTACTATTCTGTTAGTAATGAAGCTGAGGGCTGTAACAAGTATGGTATGGCATTTGGCATATATTCGGAGAATACACTTGTGGGAGCACTGCGGATTTATTTCGATAGTGATTCATCAAGTGCGAATTGTGGTTCTGTAATTCTGATACCAAGATATATCTCGGAAAATTCAACAGATACCATAAGAATTTTTTACTATAGCACTATTGCCAAAGATGATGATATTCCTGCAGGATACGCAGCAACGTATTACGCAATAAATCAAAACGACATTGCTTATCCCATAGAATACAACAAAGGAAAAGATTTTCCCGATAGTGTAAGCTACAGCTCCTTTGACAGCTTAGATAACGTTGATTTACCGCTGCACCCCACAGAAAATGCAATAAGTATAAGTATGAGTGCCGATACCGATACCCGATGGTATATAACCGATGGAAGCCGCTACCTTACAAGAACAGATGACGGCTACACGCTCTCGGACAGGCACTTAGGCGACAGAACTCAACAGTTTACCGTTGAAAATCTGGGCAACTCCGAATGCAAGGTAAAAAACTGTTCTTCGGGACAGTATATAGCAATAAATAATAACAGTGAGTTTGTAATTCAAAATATAAATACAGATTACGAAGACTATTCGGCAATTATTTATATTAACTTAGATAATGGTTCAATTCCGGTTGAAATATCCGGTTCAAGCAACTGGTATTTCAAGAAAGTCTATACCAATTTACCGCAGGAGCGGGATTAGCTTTTCAGCACACTTTTATTTCCACAACAGACAGCTGTATATAAAATAGACAAGGAGATATTACAAATGAAACAACGTGCAATTATTATAACCTTAGCGGCAATACTTTTGACCGCTTGTGCGGCGGATAAACAGGTCGCAGTAACAGAGGAAACTGTTGATAATACGGAAACCTCGGTCACCGTGGCGGCTGAAACGGATACCGACACCGAAGCCTCGGTCACTGTTACGGAGGAAACCATTGATTACACTGAAACTTCGGTCGACGAATCGGAAGAAATTATTTATGCTACAAAAGCCCAAATCGATATGACTGAGGAAATCAATGAAGATATTATCACTTATTTGATTAACAATAATGAATTTTGGGAAGTGTTATATTCCGGATTTGCATATGTGTACAATACAGATGAAGTAATAGATGATGATGCATACCGATACTACGCACCAATACAGTGTATTCGTTATAGTAGCTTTTCAGACGAATATCTTAAAGCAGCCAATATAGATTTTGGAGAATTGATACCGTCTGACTATGACAAGGACCGGTACTATTGTGATATGCCCTTTCATTCATTGGAAGAAATTCACAATGCCTTAGAGGAAACGCATACAAGTGCCTGTGCCAACAAATTATTTTATGAATATTATGACAAGTATTATTATGAGTATAACGGTACTCTTATGTATAATTATGCAGTGTCAGCTGTATTAGCGGGAGAACTTGATTTCAGTGAATTATCATATAATTATTTGGATGACAAGGTAATTGTGGATATTGGCGTTTATTACTTTGCTTCCGGTGAAAATGCCATATCCGAATATGTACTCGTCTATGAAAACGGACTATGGAAGATTGACGATATAATATATAATAAAAGCCGGACTTAAATAGAGAATCGGGCGGTTCTGTTTCGGGAAAGCTTTTGCAGATGCCCGTTAAGGAACCGCTGATTAAATCGTT
>MSHL01000007.1 GCA_001941135.1 Ruminococcus sp. Zagget11 | reverse complement strand
TAACTTTTTGGGGTCAATTTATTCATCTGGTGCTGTTCTTTTTTATCCTTTTAAATCCATTCGGAGTTCTGAAATGTCGCATATTATCAAATGCATCGTATTTTTGTTCAAATGGTAAAAAAAACAAATCCGGATAGCTTGTTTGAAAGTATTTTTACCACAAATCTTTCGGTACAATTATTATGGCCAAACAAATCTGAGCCGTCCCACGTATCCTCTTTCATAATAGTGGGATATATACCTTTTTTCTCTCTCACGCCTAACGGAAATTTACCTTCAAATACATAATGACCACATTTTGGACATATTGAACATTTTACGCCCATAGCTGCAAAATCAATCTCTGCCCTACCTACTACTGCCATTACGTAATAACTTTCTTCAAACTTGAACTGTTTATTTCTTTGGGAATAGACAAGCTCAGCAGGATAAAAGCGTGCTCCTGTAAATTGCTCGGCTTCAAATAAATCCTTTACTCTCTCGGAAACTATTGACCACATGTCAAAGGAGCCTATTTTTCTTCCTCCATACAACATAAGGTCAGGTAGCATCCTGTTTTTGGTCACAGTTTCACATTCAAATACGGGAACAACCTCACCCTATTTTACAAGCTCAACTGCTCCACATACATCACATGAATACAAAGGCATATCAGAAAAATTAAGTGTTTTAATTGCACTAACATAACGTGATACATATTGTTCTGAAAATTCAAAATAATTCAATTATTTCACCTACCATGCTCTGCTCAATTCTCTCATAAAGCGGAAAAACTCATCATCAAACGCCTTACCACTTAAGGCTTTTAATTTTTTTATCTCTTTTTCCCACAATTGATTATAAGAAAAAGCATTTTTCAAATGTTCATGTGATTCAATCCAAATTCCATAATTAGGATCATCCACATCTATGCCAATAGTTTCAAAAAAATCTCTAAATTTTTGTGGAAATATGTGATGCGCATGATAATTTTTCCGTCGTTAGGTGCGTAATTACCGCTTTTTCTCATGTTTTCGCCTAATTTACATACATTATGCACCAAAACCCCATACTCACCAACAAAGTAAGTATCGAAGTCAGCTACATCAAGGTTGTACACAAGGATAGGTTCAGCAAGCTTTTCAATCTCAAGGTCGGTAACTTCAACCTCATCACCGTCAGCAGTAACAAGTATGTCACCAATTTCAAGGTCACCAGCAGCTACCCAGCCCCTACCGTCGACATAGAACGGGTGGTTAGTTGTGGTGTCAATCGTTTCACCGTCAGCAGTTGAAACGTGAAGAATTTCGTCAGTTTCCTTGACCCGGACGTTCAGAACCTCTTTAAGCTCCGTTTCGCCTGTTTCATAGTTATATGCGCGAACCTTATCGCCGACTTTTATTTCATCTATCCGAACAAAGCCGTCTTCAACAGCAACTTCTGTATCACCGGTAAAACACGATGGCGTATATGCCGCAAATAGTATCGTTACAAGCTGCAATACTCTCGATACTGCCGTACCTGCATCTCTGTCGTAGATGGCTTTGCCTATTCCAACGCCTACCGTAAGTGCTGCAACAGCGAATATTGCCACTCCCCAGGTTCCCAATGCGAGTATCTGACAAGAAAAATTAGTTACTATACTTGTCATTATTCCACTGGCTATGGCAATCACTAAATCTATTCCCTGTAAATTTTGGTTCAGTGCATCGGCTACAGAAGTCCCTAAATCTATCGCAAAGGAAATTCCTTTGAAGAGCTTCATAAGTGCTCCGCCATTGGCTGAAAGTATTCCGTTAAGATTACTCTGTACGCCTATTGTTGCCTCTTGATCCGCAAGGGTAACATACCCACTTGGGTCACTGTTGGAAACAGGATTAGCGTTTGCGTAAAGGTACTTATGCAGGCTTACAGGGTCGTCAATCGAACCGTCATAGCTGTCCATAGAAATGAACGTACCGACAGAGGGATTCATATACCTCGCACGGAGATAATACAAGCCTGTTGTGCTGTCAAACTGCTCTCCCGCAAAGAGAAAGTCGTTTTTCGTACTTCTGTAGGTTTACATCATACACATAAACAGCGGCATAACCGTTGCGGTGAGAGCATTGCATAGCTGTAATTTCCGGTACTACAATTTACAGCATACCGTTCTTGTTAAAAAATCCTATCTCCTCGGGTGTAAATGAAGTGCTCCCCTTTTGTTAGACAATGTGGTATAATATAAATATACCAATTAAAAGTCTAATGAAAGGGGATATTTTTATGCCTAAAGGAAAGCCAAACAAAAGGTATACACCAGAATTTAAAATCATGGTTGTAGAAACAATGCAAAAGGAAAAACTGAGCTAAAAAGAAATAGAGAGAAGATTTGAATTGCCGCACAGACGAGCCGCCGATTGGGAACGAATCTACCTTGAAGAAGGAAAAGAAGGACTCTATGTTGAAAGAAGAGGACGAAAGTCAACGGGACGCCCTCCAAAACTGAAGAAAGAGGTGGAGGAAGACCTCATCGCAGAAAT
>MSHL01000006.1 GCA_001941135.1 Ruminococcus sp. Zagget11 | reverse complement strand
GGGCTCTGCCCACACCCGCCAAAGGGCTACGCACCCTTTGGAATCCGCGGCAGGCTGAGCCTGCACCCGCTGTCTCAACCGCCGTGCATAGCTACGCAATGCTTAGGTGTTCTTGAATTGCCCTGCTTTATTGCCCGACAGTTACTACCCACCGCCCACTCTATTCTCTTACCTCTATTCTCTATTTTCTATTTTCTACATTATACCCCACTTGACATAAATTTGGCAATGATATATAATACTAATATATTGATATATTCTGCTTTTTGTGAGGTGCTGTTTATGAAAATTCATTCAATGGGGATAGGCTTTACCCATGATGAAAGCTTTCGTATCGATCGTCCCGTAGGGTCGGGGGATAATCTGCTTTTGATTTTCCTGACATCGGCTTTTGCGGTGATTGAGGGGAAGAGGGTTGAAGTTTTGCCCGGGAGCGGGATAGTTTTTTTGAGGGGCACGCCGCAGATTTACGGTGCTTCGGAAAAGAAGTATGTGAACCACTGGATACATTTCGAGTGTGATGAAAATGATGCTTTTTTCAGTCGGGAGGGATTTGAATTTGACAGGATTTTTCATGTAGAGGACATGGGAGCAGCGGAAAAGATTCTTGAAATGCTCAGCGTTGAAATTCTGTCTGAGGGCAATGAGGAAAGTACCGATTTGCTGATGAAGCTGCTTATTATAAAGCTAAGCACAGAGGGTGGGAAAGGTGAGAAAAGCGTACACAGTGCGGCACTGAAGAAGCTGAGGGCGGAAATATATTCCTCCGCGTCGGAAAAATACACGGTAAATTCTCTGGCGCAAAGGCTTAATCTAAGCCCGTCATATTTCCAACATCTTTACCGAAGCTGTTTTGGTGTAAGCTGTTACGAGGACGTGCTTTGCGCCAAGACGGAGCTGGCGAAATATTATCTGGCGAACACGACCTTTACGGTTAATGAAATTTCGCGACTTTGCGGCTTTGAGAACAATGTGCATTTTATATGACAATTCCGCAAGAGAAACGGCATGGCGCCGGGGGAATTTAGGCAGGGGCGGAGCTATTAGAGAATAGAAAATAGAAGTAATAGGATAGATTTGGACGGTCAACTTGCTGGAGCAATTCAAGAACATCTAAAGTCGGCGGGAGACGTTGGGTGCAGGGCCGCGGTCCTGCCGAGGTCCTTAGGGCAGTGATATTTATATCACATAGCCCATTAAGCGGGTGTGGGCAGAGCCCACTTGTGCCCTACTAGAAGCAAGAGGATTAGAGGCAAGAGGATAGAAGAATAAGATACTTTACTTTATCTTTGAAGTGCTCTGCTTGTAACTAACAGGTGAAATTTCTTGCTTCTTGCTTCTTAATTTCTTGCCTCTAATAGCACTCAAAATCGGAGATTTTGCTGAAAAACGAACAGGTATTCGTGTTTTAAGCTTCAGCCGACAAATAACGGAGATTTAACCGAGAACAAACATATTATTCCATGAAAAGCGTTAGCAAGTCAACCGCCTTGGACTATATAGCATACACCTTTTATACGGTGTGAGGCAGTGCGTACAGGCTCAGCCCGCCGACTTCAAATCTTATCTCTAATTCTCTTACATCCGGTTGACAACAGCGTATTTTTTTGATATAATATCCTTGTATAAATATGTGTGCTTCTAAGAAGCAGGTGGGAGGACAATAATATGAAAAGGCTTGCGTTGCTTGCTGTGGGGATTATTACCGCTTTTGCTGTCGTGATGGCAATTCCCGGTGTGAAAGCGTCCGCGGCAAAGGTGTATCTGTCGGAAACTTCCGTTACTCTTGAGGTCGGTGAAAGCTGCTCTATTAGCCTTAAGGGGGCAAGCTCCGGAAAGATTACTTGGAAAAATTATACTCCCTCCGTTTGCCGATATAAGAACGGAAAAATTACCGCCGTAGGTGTGGGCGAGGGCTATGTCAAGGCTGAATATAACGGCAAGACCTATAAGTGTACTGTTACGGTGACAGGGGACGAGACCTCCGACACAAGTAATACATCTGACAGCGATAAGAAAATCACCCTGAAAGCGGGAAAAACATATTCCTATACGGTTTCGGTCCCCGACAATACGGATATTTCCACATCCAATTCCAATTCAAATGCGGTTTCTGTCAAGAACGCTTCCATTTCAAAGGGCAGCGTAACGCTTAAGCTTTCCGCAAAGCAGGCGGGGACAGCTACAATTGAGCTTAGCGGAATGTCGGACGGGAAAAAGCTTGCAGAGATTAAAGTTGTTGTTTCCTCCGATGACTACAGTATTTCTGACGTGACAGAGGATACCGATAAATATGTGGACAAGGTTATTGAGCTTGTAAACGCGGAAAGGGAAAAGTATGGTCTTGACCCTCTCACCAAGGACGAATCCCTTTGCGCAAGCGCCGAGATAAGAACCGGAGAAATCGGCGAAAAGTTCAGCCATATTCGTCCCGATGGTACACCTTGCTATACGGTTATAGATATAAGCTATACTTCCTGCGCGGAAAATATAGCCCACGGACAGGATAATCCCGAATCCGTTGTGTCTGCATGGATGAGCTCCGCGGGACACAGAGGAAATATTCTAAGCAGCGCTTACACTAAAATAGGTGTCGCGTATGACGCGGACGAAGAAGTTTGGGTTCAGATTTTTGTTGGTTAAAAATTACGTGCAGGGTCTGCGACCCTGCCTGCGGTCACAGACCGCTTTTTGTTGGTTAAAAATTACGGAGGGCAGATTATATGCAAGGCTTTCAGAATACCGAGAAAAAAGAGCTTTACCGCAAAATATTTATGCTTGCTTGGCTGCTTGTGGGTGTGGCTATGGCAGTGATGGGTGTGGCAGCCCTGTTTAACGGACAGAAAACATTGGCCGCCATTTCAACGGCGCTCGGAGTTGTTTCGCTTTTGGCAGCAATACTTATTACCCTTGTGCGTATTTTCCAGTGGAGATTTTACGGAAGCGGGAAAATTTTCAAGCTTGACGGATTAATCTGGCTTGTTGCGGCGATTTTGCTCTTTAACACGCCTATATTGGCAAGACTGGGGAAGCTCCTGTTTATTATAGTAGGCATTTTGGTTATCGCCGCGGGGATTAGATCTCTTTACAGGGCGATAGTTAATAAGGGCGGTGAAACGCTGTTTGTTCCCGGGATAATATTTTCCGCAGTGCTTATTCTTTTGGGAGGATATGTTGTTCTCAACGCACAGAAGCTGTTTCTGGACACCACAGCTGTTGTATTCGGTCTGTTCTTTATATTCCACGGCGCGTCCCTTATCCTTGACTGGGTGGGACAGGTTCGTTACGACCGCAACTTCAAGGGAGTTGAGAAGTAATGTTCGGCGTCATTTTCGATATGGACGGTCTTATGATCGACTCGGAGAGAATTATATTCAAGGCGCTGTGTGCGGCAGGAAAGGAAATGGGATTGGAGAATATAGAGCAGCCTCTCACCATGTCAATAGGTATCAATAAGGGCGATACCGAAAAGGTATTTCGCAGCTTTTACGGCGCTGATTTTGATTTTGAACGGTTCTATAAGCTTAAATACAAGTACCTGAATGAGCTTGTGGGTGATAAGGGCTTTCCACCGAAAAAAGGGATAATTGAGATTCTTGACTACCTTACCAATAGGAATATTCCCATAGCCGTATGCTCCTCCACAAGAGAGGGCGCTGTTATGGATTCCCTTGAAAAGATAGGCGCAAAGGATTATTTCCGTGTATTTGTATGCGGGGATATGGGATTAAAAGGTAAACCCGCTCCCGATATGTTCCTCAAATGCAGTGAGCTTATGAAGCTTTCTCCGCGGGACTGCTATGTCCTTGAGGATTCAAGAAACGGTATAAAAGCAGCCTATGCGGCAGGTATGCGCCCGATTATGATACCGGATATGATAGAGCCTGACGATGAGATAATTTCCATGCTTTATGCCCTGAAAAAGGATCTGACTGAGGTTATCGCTTTTTTGGAGGCTGAATGTGAATAGGTTTGATGGGGCGATTTTCGACCTTGACGGCACGCTTATCGATTCAAATACCGTCTGGGAGAGGATAGATAAGCAGGTGCTGGCGCAGTACGGAGTTTTTCCCAAGGAAAGGGAGCTGCACCGAGCAGCGGCGATGACCTATGAGGAGGTTTTGCAGCTGTTTATCGGTTACGGAATAAACATTACCCTTGATGAAATGAAAAAACGCTTTGATACTCTGGCGGAGATCGAGTATGCAAACAACATTACCCTAAAGTCGGGTGTCAAGGATTATCTTCATGCGCTTAAAAGCGGGAATTGCCCTATTGCTCTTGCAACAGCGTCCCCTAAGCGGCTGTATGAGCCTGTGCTTAGGAATAACGGCATATATGATATGTTTGACGCATTTGTTACCACAGATGAAGTGGGAAAATCAAAGGATTATCCCGATATATATATTGAAGCGGCAAAACGTCTTGGAGCGGATACTGACAGGTGTATTGTATTTGAGGATACCCTTAAGGCAATCACCACAGCGGCAAGGGCGGGAATATATACCGTTGCGGTGTACGACAGCTGTTCGTCCGCCGATGAAGCGGCTATACGGCAGACCGCGGACAGATATATAGTTAGCTTTGAGGAAATGTGTGAACGGTGAAAGGGAGAATGAGTCAGATGAAAATTAAGATTTTTTTCGGCATAATGGTATCGGCGGTATGTATGCTTATGACCTCTGTCCTTTCGGTCAGCGTATCGGCAAGGACTTATTTACCGAGGATTGATAATCTTACCGATATTCAGCTTGAATGTGCCGATACAATCGTCCAAGGCATGAAAGATTATGAGGACGAAATTGACATTTCCCAATACAGACTGGATATAAATCAGGTTCAACAGGTGTTTTTTTACGTTTCCCTTACCGGCCTTGATTTGTTTCATGTAAATATGTCCGTTTACAGCTATAACGATGCTCCGTCGGGAATTATTACCTCCGTTTCCCCCGGCTATCTGATTGATGAGGACGATTACGACAGTGCCGAGAGGGAGCTTGAAAGTGCGGTCAATGCTATTGTCAGCGGTGTAGATGAGGACTGGTCGGTTATAGAAAAGGCTCTCTATGTACATGATTATATTGCTTCCCACTGTACATACGCCTATGACGATGATTATGACGGAAAAACCATCTACAACGCCCTTGTTGAGGGCGAGGCGGTATGTGTGGGATATTCCTTTGCTTACAAATATATTATGGACAGGCTGGGCGTCGACTGTATCTGCGTATGCAATGATGAGCATATGTGGAATATGATAGAGTATGACGGCAATTGGTATCATGTTGACGTTACATGGGACGATCCCTCTCCCGATTACGAAAATCAGGCAAATCATAATTTCTTTATGATAAGCGACAGTGCCATACTTAATTCCGATGCACTTCATAAGCAGTGGAGCTACGGAGAAACAGCTGACGATGAAACCTATGACAACAGCTTTTGGAGTACATCTCTTACGGCATTTGTCTATGACGACAGCACCAAGCTTTGGTACGGCGGAAATGAGTACGGAATAATATCATACAGCTTTGAAACAGGGGACTATATCCTGCTATATAAATTTGACAAGTACTGGAATGCCAATGACAAGTACTATATTACCATTCCCGTTTCCTGTCTTGTGCTTCACGGCGTTACAATTTATTTTAATTCTCCCGACTCTGTTTACGCCTATGATATATCCGAAAACAGCATAAAGAAGATAGCCACCGCAAGCAGATGTACTTCGGGTGTATATCAGATATATGAGCTTTATATTGACGGAAATAAGCTTATGTGCGGATATTGCAGGGATTATACAATGGGTAATACCAACGCCGCCGAGGTGCTTACTTTCAGCGATATTGCCCCTAATCCGCCCGAAAATCTGACAGCCGCACGAATAGGCGATTATGTGGAGCTTGAGTGGAATAAGTCGGATAATGCGGTGCAGTATGCGGTTTATCGCCTTGATAAGGAAAATAACCGTGCAATACGCATTACCGTGACCACCGATACCTCCTGCACGCTTATTTCATCAGCCGATTATTACTATGCAGTAAAGGCTGTTTCCGTAAACGATGGGAAATACCTGTACAGTGATTTTTCACAATGGGTAATGCCCGAATAAAATAATAATATAGAGAGGATACATCATATGACTGATAGACGATACGCAGCCCTTATCGATGCGGATAATGTTTCGGAAAAGTATATAAATGCAATTCTTGACGAGCTGTCCAACGAGGGAATTGTAACCTATAAGAGAATTTACGGAGATTGGACAAAGCCCGCACTGGGCTCATGGAAATCCGTGCTTCTGAACCACTCCATTACACCGATACAGCAGTACGGCTACACCACAGGAAAAAATTCCACCGATTCGGCTATGATAATCGATGCAATGGATATACTTTATTCGGAAAATGTTGACGGGTTTTGTATAGTGTCCAGCGACAGCGATTTTACGCGGCTTGCGGTAAGGTTAAGGGAGTCGGGAATGTATGTAATAGGTATGGGTGAAAGGAAAACCCCTACGCCCTTTATATCCGCCTGCAACAGATTCCTCTACTTGGAAAATCTCGAAAAATCTGAAAGCACCAACAGCGTTACAGCACCCGCCGAAAGTGTCAGCCTTAATAAGGACAAGATAACCCGCGCCCTACAGACCATTATCGATGAGGTATCGGACGAGGACGGCTGGGCATCCTTAAGCGAGGTGGGGAATATCCTTTTGAAGAGATACCCCAGCTTTGACGTCCGCAGCTTCGGTTACACCAAGCTGACACCCTTTGTAAACCATTTAGGGAGATTTGATATTTACTCCGTTCCCTCGGAAAAGGGGAATGTTAAGGTAATATACATCAGAAATAAGTAGGAGGGATTTTCATGTCGGTATCGATAAAGTCGGAATACCTAAGTGCAGTTATATCGGAGAATGGAGGAGAGCTTACCTCCCTTACAGCGGAGGGATATGAGTGGCTGTGGACGGCGGAGCCTGTCTGGCAGCGCCATGCGCCCCTGCTTTTTCCCTTTATCTGCAATACAAAATCAAAGGGATATACCGTAAACGGCGTCCCATATAAGCTGGGCAATCACGGATTTGCCAGGGACAGCCTTTTCACCGTGAGCGAGGAATGCGAAAGCAGTGCAAGGCTTACCCTTTGTTCATCACCCGAAACCCTTGCAAATTACCCTTATGAATTTGAGTTTAATGTCACCTACACTGCAAAGGGAAATACCCTTTCCGTACAGCTTGAAGCGGAGAATAAGGGCAATGAGGAAATGCCTTTCTTTGTGGGAGGACACCCGGGATTTCTCTGTCCTTTCAGAGCTGACGATGGTGGGGTTTTTGAGGATTACGATGTAGTTTATGAAAAGCCGGAAACCGTGACGCAGGAGCTTGACAGCGGAATACATACAGTAGTGGAAAACGGTGTGGCAATTCCGGTAACGAGGGAGCTTTTCAAAAATGATGTTTTTATGAAAGACAAGCCCAATTCCTCATCAGTTTCACTTGTGAGCCGAACAAGCGGGAGGAGGGTTACAGTAAGCTATGACAATAGTGGCTGTATAGCGGTATGGTCGCCCTATGACGACAGAGCAAATTTCATCTGTCTTGAACCGTGGGCGTCTGCTCCGGTATATTGCTGTGACACAGAGGAGCTTACAAAAATGCCCCATGCCATAAGAATAAGACCCGAGGAAAAGTATTCGTTTGGGTTTATGATAGAGATTAGTTGATATATGCAAAAGAAAGTTGCCCGACAGCTACTAAGCTAACTGTCGGGCAGTTTTTTAACGCATTTTACCCACACAAAAGGGCGGCGGGAGACGTTGGGTGCAGGGTTCTCAACCCTGCCGAGTTTCCAAAGGCGAGTAGCCTTTGGCGGGTGTGGGCAGAGCCCACTTGTGCCGTAGGCACAAATGAACATAGGACAACAAATTAAGGCTTTTGTAAAGTGCCGCACTCGGGAAAAACAAGTTACAAACGTGATAATGAACATAAAACAGTTGTGAACAACTTATAGTGCGGCACTGTGAAAACGAGCATTGCCGAATGGCAATGCAATGTTTTCACGCAAAATCTTTGATTTTGCCGAAAACGAACAGGTATTTGTGTTTTAAGCTTCAGCCGACAAATAACGGAGATTTTGAGGAAACAAACATATTATTCCATGAAAAGCGTTAGCAAATCAACCGCCTTGGACTATATAGCATACACCTTTTATACGGTGACAAGTAGGCTTTCGGCAAACCTACGGTTTGCGTGAATACATTGCCGCTGCATTCGCAGCAGCTCGTATTCACAGTGCCGCACTAAGTTACCCGTTCAGCTTGCTTAACCGTGTTCGCTATCACTTTAGTTGTTTGATTTTATTTACATGTGCGGCACTTATAATATGCGTTACTGTATTCACTATCACCTTAGTTGCTTGTTACTCTTTACATTTTACAAAAGCGTTACTTTACGCTCCTATGTTTATTTGTGCCTACGGCACAAGTGGGCTCTGCCCACACCCGCCAAAGGCTACTCGCCTTTGGAAACTCGGCAGGACCGCGGCCCTGCACCCGGCTTTCTTATGCCGCCTTTAGGTGTTCTTGAATTGCTCTGCTTAATTGCCCGACAGTTAGCTTAGTAGCTGTCGGGCAATTTACTTGCGCAATTTATTCTTATTAATCCAATTTCTTAACAGTGTAAAGCTTAAGCTCTCCGGTGGAATAGTTACTGCCTACTCCGCATACCAAACGGTCGTCCGATATGTAAAGGGTGTATATCTGCTGTCCGTCCTCAAGTGCCTTTGCCATGCTCTTAACCTCACTGACAGTACCCTTTTCGGTGCTGTAAGCATATACGGTGTCGTTGGAGTTGAAGTAGATTATATCATCGTCCTCAACCACTGCGGAAATGTTTCGCTTCAAACGCGCCTTTCCGTCCTTTGTAAGCCACTTGCTCCCAAAGCTGTATATAACCTTGGTCTTGCTTGTGTCAAAGCTGTATGCGATTATTCCGCTGTTGTTGCTTCCGTACCACATTTCCGAATCGTCATCGTAGACGAAAGCTGTCAGCGAATTGTGCCAAAAGCCAGAATCGTCATAGGTGGTCTTATTCGCTTTTTCACCGAAATACCATGTGCCACGGGAACCCTTAATAGCGGCGTCGCTTACCATGAAATAATCGTGATGTACCTGGTTCTTTATGCTGCTTAAATTGGTGGGATCGTCCCATGTAACATCTACGTGATACCAGTTACCGTCACACTTTACCATGTTCCATGTATGTGCTTCACTTAAACTGCTTTTATCACAGCTGACACACAGACACTCTATTCCCAGTTCATTCATAATGTAGAGGAATGCGCGGGAATAACCCTCACAGTCAGCCTTTTGCTTAACAAGCGCGCCGTATGCGGTGTCCTTGTAGGTTGCTGAGGTGTCATAGGTGCTGTTGGCGGCTATGTAGTCATGTACATAGAGGATTTTTTCAAGGTCTGACCATTCGTCCTCTACGCCGTCAAGTATTTTCTCTACAGCCTCGTCAAAATCATCCTGGGCATCCTTATAATCGGTGCTTTTAATAAGGTATGTGGGGAGAAATGTTTTTACAATTCCCGAGGTCATGTATTCAACGTGGTTTTTCCTTGGGTTTATCCAGAATAAATCAGGTCTTGTCATGATGATATACCAATACATCCGTACAAACTGTTCATAGCTTAATCCGTAGCGTTCAATATCTATCTGCGACTCGTAGTTCATCAGTCCCTGAATTATAATTTCCGCACATTCAAGCTGACTTGATGTCAGGTCGTCAAAGCTTTTAATATCGGACGCCTTTACGGGTGAGGAGGAATATGGGCTTATTTTTGCCGATGCGCTCATCGAAAGAGTAAAAAGCATAAAAAGGCATAACACTACAGCTGTCAATGCCGAAATAAATCTCGTTTTTGTCATAATAATATACCCCTTTCTTTGGTCGGCTTGCAGATGTCCCGATAGGAAAAATGTAAGCCTATAATTATTGTAGCATATTTACATTCTTTAAATTGTAGAAAAATATAACGGGGGGGTAAATTTGTTGATAAATAAATATTACCAAATGATAAACTCCAAAAAGCTCTCCTGTTGTATATATTCCACAAAAAAGCTTTACAAAGCGCATTATCAATTTTGCAGCCGCGCCTGTTGACAAGGCAGGGAAAATGGATTATACTAATATAGGTTCTGTAAACGGTATATTGATATCGTAATTAGGTTACAATTGTGATGATCGGCGAAAGGAGTGCGGTTAATCTGAAAAGGATAAAAATAAGCGTTGTTCTGCTCATATGCAGCTTGATGATATTAACCATGCCCCTTACCGCCTGCTCCGAGGAGGAGGACGGCGCGGATCATGATTTCTATGTGACCGTTTCGGAAAATCCGCAGAATTTAGACCCCCAGATTGCCGAGGATTTAAGCTCTATATTTGTAATAAGAAATATTTACAGCTCTCTGATGGAGCTTGATTCCAACGGACTTGCCGTATGCTCAGCGGCGCAAAGCTATCGTGTCAGCGACGATGGGCTTACCTATGAATTTACCTTACGGGACGGGCTTTGCTGGTACACCGATGACGGCGAAATTCCCCTTACCGCCGATGATTATGTATATGCCTTTCGTAGGATTTACGACAGTACAACAGGCTCTCCCCATACGGAGATATTTTCCTGCATAAAAAATTCCCTTAAGGTTCTAAACGGTGAGCTTCCCTCGGAAAAATTGGGGGTTTACGCCGCCGATGAACAGACGGTTGTCTTTGAACTGGAAAATACCAACTGTGATTTTCTCAAGCTTATGACCCATTGGGGCTCTATGCCCTGTTGTGAGGAGCTTTTTCTTAAAACCAACGGCAGATACGGTCTTTCCGCGGAAAATACCTATTCCTGCGGTGCTTTTCGCTTAACCGTGTGGAACTATGACCCCTACTGGAACGATAACTACCTTACCCTTGAACGGATACCCTCTAATTCCGTTGAGGACTTCCGCACATATCCCTCGTCCGTCACTATAGGAATAACCGACGACCCCGAGGGATATGAAAGCAAAAATGGTGTTGAAATTGACGCTTATACCGCAGCGTCCCTTGATTCCATAGAGAAAAAGGAGCTTAATAAGGCTTCCGTCAATGAATATACCGCAGAAACTATTTGTCTGATAGCTTCCTCAAATTCAGCCCTGTTTTCCGATGAAAACGGAATGAAGGCTGTGGCTTCGGCGCTGAACAGGGATATATCACAGGAGCTTGCAGGCAATTTAATCTCCGCAGGCAGCATAATTCCCCCATATGCTACAATAATGAATACGGCATTTAGGAATTTATCCCCCGATGTGCGGGTGTCCTTTGAACGTTCGCCCGAAAAGTATTGGGAGAATTACATGGAAAATAATCCGTCTACAGACCTGTATGGGTTTACGCTTTTGGTTTCGGATGACGTTGCCGACAGTGGCATTGCCCTTTACGCCGCACAGCAGCTTAACGAGGTGCTGGGTATCTACTGTACAGTGGAATCAAAGACGGAGAACGATTATCAGTCTGCCCTTGGCGGAGATGAATATGATTTTGTGATAGCCTCAATCAAACCGCAGATAAACCTTACGGAGGAATATTTCGGCGAAATTAACGATATAATCGGTTGGAATGAAATTTACCCTGAAACGGCGGAGCTTCTGTTATCGGCTGAAAGCGCTGCCAATATTTCTGATAAAAAGGATATTATACGAGCCGCGGAAACCGAATATATACTGGACGGTTACGCCGTACCCCTTTGCTATGGCAGCGAGTATCTTATTCAGCGCGAGGGCAGGGAGGATATTTACTATGACCCCTTTACGGAAAGTATGTATTTTAAGTATGCAAAGTATTTCTGATTGCCTTTTCAAATATTAACGAAATGTAAAATAAGAATAATGCCCTTGACAAATCTCCATAAAAGCTGTATAATATACTTGTTGTTGGAAATTATATATGCGGATATGGCGGAATCGGCAGACGCGCTAGATTCAGGTTCTAGTGGTAGCAATACCGTGTGTGTTCAAGTCACATTATCCGCACCAGCCCTCAGACCTATATTCGGGTTTGAGGGATTTTTTTGTTCCGAAAAAAGCAATAAAATAACACTATTATTTAAGACTAATTTAAATAATAGGGAGTATCATAACTATCAGATTAAAGAAAGGGTCACAGAAGATGTGACAACGGTGGATTATGATGAAGAAAAGAATATTATCGGTGATGATACTAAGTGCAATGATTCTCAGCCTTTACGGCTGCAGTGCCGACAGCGCTCAGTCCTCAGACGGGGATACGAGTACAACAGATTCGGCTGTATCCTCGGCGGAAAGCGTGTCGGAGGTAAGCGAGGAGCAGAGGAAAATTGAATCAATGCTCAACCTTGCCAATAATACCGAGGTTACATGGAGCTACAATTCAGACAATGACGCATGGGTAATGTCTGTGGTATCGGCGGTTGCTTACCCGGAGCTTGTAGATTATCAAGGCGTTTCCGTGGCTGTCCCGGGAGCATATGTAACGGGTATAGATACAGACGGTGACGGCACAGAGGATATTACTTCGGAAAGCTATTCTCAAGCGGTAAACGGCACTCTCGTTATCGACAGCACAGCTTCGATTACCTCGGAAAACGGTCAGGTGTACACCGCAGCCACAGCACCGGTTATTATAAACACAGGTGCGGCAGGCTATTCTTCACAGCAGAATTAGCAGGCGGGAACATCAAACTGTGTAAATGGATATATCAATGTGGCTTGCGGCAACAGAGGCAAGCAGTCAACTGCAGTTGATGAGGACGGAAACGAGTATTATACCGGCGATGCGCCCGATTGCCTTGTTGACCAGAAAAATGCTATCAGGTTTGTAAAATATAATATTCTCTTAGGAAATCTCCCCGGAAGCACAGAATACTTTGTGTCCACAGGCGGTTCGGGCGGCGGCGCTCATGCGGCAATGGTGGCGGCTACCTCCAATAATTCCGACTTTTACCCTTATGAGGTATCACAGGGAGCGGTGGGTGTTTATGAAACCTCCGACGGCACCTACAGCACAACGGTAGTGATTGACGGCGTAAGCTATGAAATTTCCGATGGCGTATGGGGCTGCGTGGCATATTCCGCAATTACACCCCTTGCGGATGCGGATATGGCTATGGCCTTTGAATATAATCTCGACGCGGATTACAGCTTTAATACGGATTTCCAGGCAAAAATGGCGGAATATCTTGCCGAGGAGTATATGACCTACATTAACTCCTTGGATCTTACTGTTGAGGAATCCGCCGTGGGCTTTGATTTGAACGATGACGGAGATACAGACGACACCGTTTCCCTTACAATCGAATATGATGAGGAAAAATATGCCGACACCAACGGCTACGGAGGAACTTACCTTACCCTTTATCTCAGTGAGTTTGTTTCCAATCTTCAGTGGTATGTGGATAATCTTGATTATGCCGACGGCTGGACATGGTTTGATGCCGACGGTAACGCCCTTTCCGATGAAGATGTATCGTCAATGACCGCGGCGGATAAGGCACAGGCGTTTGTTGAGGGCAGATATGCAAGCAGCTCCTCCGGCGGAATGGGCGGAGGTATGCCCGGCGGCATGGGCGGCATGGGTGCCGCAGGAATGGGCAACCTGCCCGACGGGGATTTACCCGACGGAGATATGCAGATGGGCGACCTGCCCGACGGGGATTTACCCGACGGAGATATGCAGATGGGCGACCTGCCCGACGGGGATTTACCCGATGGAGATATGCAGATAGGTGACCTGTCCGACGGGGATTTACCCGAGGGAGATATGCAGATGGGCGACCTGCCCGACGGAGATTTACCCGACGGAGATATGCAAGTGGGCGACTTACCCGACAGTGAAATGCATATGGGCGGCGGTCGCGGAAATAAGACCAATAACGATGATATCACCTCAGGAATGGGCGATGAGGTGGGAACTCCCGATGCGGGAACAACCCAGGGCACAGGCAGCGGAATAGATTCCTCCAATTACAGCAGCTACGATGAAATGGTCGCTTCTTATGAAAGCGATATTGCGGCGGTTGAAGCGGGGGATGAATACGGCAATAATCAGGTTGACCTATATAACCCCTTGAACTATATCGGTGCCGAGTCTACGGAAAATCCCACATGGACGCGTATTATGATGGGAGCCTCCGAGGGAGATGTGTCCATGTTCTCCTCACTTAATCTTCAAATTGCATGGCTAAATGCAGGCACAGACGCAAATATTGAATGGCAGTGGAATGGCGGTCACGTTCCCTCGGAAATATTCGGCGAATCTCTTTCCCTCACTGTTGACACCATGTATGGAAAATACGTTGACGGTGCAGTGACCGTTGAAAAAGCAGAAGCAGAGCCGCAAACCTCAAACGGAACAGCCGATGAGGCTACGGGTACGGATTTAAGCGATTGGGTGACGATTTCCGATGACGGTGAGGTGTCATTTACCCTTGCAGCAGCGGCTGCATACCGTACAAACGGCGTAAGCAAGGCAACCCCCGGATTTGATGTAATGGATTACGGTCAGGAAACCTATGAATTCGGCGACAGTAAAAATGATGCAAGACATTTTGACAAGTATGTATTAAAGGTATTGCAGGAGCACGCAGATGAATTAAGCGGTTTGTTTAACGGAGGCACCGCGGAGTAGGCGAAAAATCTATAACGGATATACAGGCACTGTATGCTCTTTGCATATAGTGCCTGCTGTGATTGCTTTTGATCCTTTTTCAATGTTAACACATTATTTCCAACACTCCCCTTGAAAAGC
>MSHL01000005.1:7647-26481 GCA_001941135.1 Ruminococcus sp. Zagget11 | reverse complement strand
TAACTTTTTGGGGTCAATTTAAAAGTACTATTAGCACTATTTTATTTTTTTTACTCATAATATTATCCCCCTATCATTCCACCCCGAAAATATCTGTCAAAACGTTATCATTATGTTTACAATTATAAAGGAATTTCATTATAATGTCAAGCATTTCGGCACAAAGTGTATTTTTTCAAAAGTAGAAATATTTACGGTAAAATCGGCAAATTTTTATGGCAAAAAAATCGAAAAAGCCCTTGACAAGCGCAAAATTATATGCTATAATATTAAACGCCGCATGGATTGGGTCTGAAGTTACGCCCTTTTTCGGGACATACACCTTATTCCAGCGAGTTTTGTGAAAAGGCAGGTGCCGAAAATGTACGCAATTATTGAAACAGGCGGAAAGCAGTATCAGGTCAAGGAGGGCGATGAGATTTTCATTGAAAAGCTCGATGTTCAGTCCGATGACACTGTTACCTTTGACAAGGTTGTTGCTGTAAACAACGATACTTCTTTGTCCGTTGGCTCACCCTACGTTGAGGGTGCTTCTGTTGAGGCTAAGGTCATCAAGAATGGCAAGGCTAAGAAGATTACAGTCTTTACCTACAAGCCTAAGAAGGGTTCGACCCACAGAAAGCAGGGTCACAGACAGCCCTACACCAAGGTAAGAATTGACGCTATAAAGGCGTAAGGCATTATGATAAAAGCTGTTTTTTTTCGGAAAAACGGCCGTTTATCCGGCTTTGACATTAGCGGTCATGCAGATTATGCCGACAGCGGTACGGATATTGTATGTGCCTCTGTTTCCTCTGCCGCACAGCTTACCGCCAACACGATAACCGATTTCTTTTGCTGCAATGCACAGGTTGCGGTTGACAATAACAGGCTGTCATTAATGTTGAAGAACGGTGAAAAGGATTGCGATTTATCCGCCGAAAAGCTTCTTGAATCCTTGTATACACATCTGGAGTTTATTTCGGAGGACTTTCCCGACACCGTAGATTTACGATTGAAAGAGGGATAATTACCCTATCATTTGATACGGAGGTGTTTTAAATGATCAGAATTTCCATGCAGTTTTTCGCTCATAAAAAGGGAATGGGTTCTACCAAGAACGGACGTGATTCCGAGTCGAAAAGACTGGGCGTAAAGAGAGCGGACGGTCAGTTCGTTAAGGCAGGCAACATTCTTGTTCGCCAGAGAGGTACTCACATCCATCCCGGTACAGGCGTTGGTATCGGTTCGGATGATACCATCTATGCTACCGTAAACGGTACCGTTAAGTTTGAGCGTCTCGGAAGAGATCGCAAAAAGGTAAGCGTTTATGCTGTTGAAGCTGCCGAATAAGCAATTTCGTCCTGCGGTGTCAGAGCCGCAGGATTTTTTACAAGGTGGACTGTGTTATGAAAAAAAGCATTTTTCTTAAAAAATTAACCGCCGTTTTACTTGCGGCTGCAATGACCCTGTTCCTTGCAGGCTGTACAAGCAACGATACGGGCAATACCGATTCCGAAGCAGCCGAGGTTGTGGAAACCGCTTCCGCAAGAGTTACGGTTGAGGGCACAAGCTTCATGGTTGACGGTAAGGAGCTTTGGATCAACGGCGTAAATACTCCGTGGCAGAATTGGAACGATTTCACCGGAAACATGGACGAGGAATTTTGGGATTCCACATTCGCACAGCTTGCTGAAGACAATATTAACTGTACAAGAATATGGATAAACTGCAACGGTGAGAGCATTATCCGACTTATGTCAACCGGTGAGATAAAGGAAATTCGAGAGGGTCACTGGACCGATTTGGATAAGCTTTTTGCAATTGCCGAAAAGCACGGCGTTTATATTATGGCTACCCTCCTTTCCTTTGACCACTTCAAGGACGGCAACACCGGCNNCAGAGAAATGGCGCACACTCATTTCCGACAAATCCCTTACCGATGCTTTTGCGGAAAGCTATGTTGCGGAGTTCTGCCAACGCTACGGCGATAATGAATATCTGTTCTCAATCGATATTATGAACGAGCCCGATTGGGTCTATGAAAATTCCGAATGCGGAAATATTTCATGGGAAAATCTTTCCTACTTCTTCGGCAAATGCGCTGCCGTTATTCACGAAAACTGTGATACCCTTGTTACCGTCGGACTGGGCATGATTAAGTACAATTCCGACAATTACAACGGCAATATGGTTTCCGATGAGTATTTAAAGGAGCTTACCGGAGATGAAAATGCATACTTAGACTTCTACAGCACACACTACTATATGTGGCAAAGACCATATTACGGATTTCCCTGTAATATCTCCCCCGTTGAATTTGGTCTTGACGGCACAAAGCCATGCTTAATCGGTGAAACAAGCAATGATGACGCAGAGGAATGCGGCTTGACCCTTACCGAAAAATATCAGTCCTGCTACGACAACGGCTGGAACGGTATTATGGTTTGGATGCAGCCCACCGATGAGGGCGATGAATACGACTGGTACAGATATGATCTTACCAAGGAGGCAACTAACGCTATGGCGGAATATGCCTTTGACAAGATTTACCCGATAGGCAAAAAGGATGCTGCCGCAGCCGACACCGCAGCAGAAGACAGCGCGGAATAATTCCATACAATTTAATGTGACCATTCGTTAGTACCATCCGGTCAATATAAAAAATAAACTCGGACTTATGCTTTGGCTCTCAAGGCGGATTTATGTCCCTTTGAGAGCCGTTACTATTTAGTGAAATGGGGATATGTATGTACTTACTTAAAACAGAAGCCTGCTTTGATTCGGCGCACTTCCTTTCGGGTTATGAGGGGAAATGTGCCAATATTCACGGACACAGGTGGAAAATCGTTGCGGAGGTATCCTCCGACACACTCCACGCATCGGGACAGCTAAGGGGAATGATTGTGGATTTTTCCCAGCTGAAAAAGGATGTGCGGGCAATTGCCGACAGCTTTGACCATGGGCTGATTTACGAAAGGGGCACTCTCAAGCCTGAAACGGTTACCGCACTTAGAAGTGAAAATTTTAAGCTGATTAAGGTTGATTTTCGACCCACCGCAGAAAATCTGGCAAGTCACTTTTATGATTTGCTGAGCAGCTTAGGTTATGTGGTTCACTCCGTGGCTGTTTACGAAACTCCGGAAAATTGCGCTGTTTATACACAGGACTGATAATTATGAAATACAATGTAGCCGAAAAATTTATAAGCATTAACGGTGAAGGCTCCCGTGCGGGGCAGGCGGCTGTTTTTATCCGATTTACGGGCTGTAATTTACGCTGCTCCTACTGTGATACCATGTGGGCAAATAAGGCTGATGTGCCTTATACGGAAATGACGGCAGAAGAGATTCACCGATATATCACCGAAAGCGGAATAAGAAACGTTACCCTTACGGGAGGAGAGCCGCTGATTCAGGATGGAATTTACCGCCTTATCCGTGACCTTTGCGGAGATGATCACCTGTCTGTGGAAATAGAAACAAACGGCAGCTGCGATATTTCCCCTTATGACAATTTGTACGGGCGTCCGATTTTCACCCTTGATTATAAGCTGCCCTCCTGCGGCATGGAGGATAGTATGCTGACCTCAAACTACGAGCATTTACAGTCCTATGACTGCGTTAAATTTGTGGTTGGAAGCGATGAAGATTTGCAAAGGGCGGCTGAAATAATCCGCAGGTACAGGCTTTGTGAAAAGTGCAGGGTATATTTCAGCCCCGTTTTCGGAAAAATCCAACCTGTGCATATAGTTGAGTTTATTTTGGAAAACAGGCTGAACGGCGTCAATATGCAGCTGCAGCTTCACAAGCTTATTTGGAGTCCCGATAAAAAAGGGGTTTAGGAGGATGATGATATGTCAAAGGCTATAGATACAAAGGCGATTGAGGAACACGTTCGCGGACTGCTTACGGCACTGGGCGACAACCCCGACAGGGAGGGACTTGCAGAAACTCCGCAGAGGGTTGCGAGGATGTATGCCGAGGTTTTCGAGGGAATGTGCTACAGCAATAAGGAAATAGCGGAAATGTTCGGCAAATCCTTTTCCGATGGCTTTGAAAATGCGGGAACATCAGACGGCACGGATTTCGTACTTGTAAAGGATATAGAAACATTCTCCTTTTGCGAACACCATATGGCGCTTATGTATGATATGAAAATATCCGTTGCATATATACCCAACGGAAAGGTTTTGGGACTATCCAAAATTGCACGGATAGCGGATATGGCGGCAAAAAGGCTTCAGCTTCAAGAAAGAATAGGGACGGACATAGCCGAAATAATGCAGCTTGCATCGGGAAGCGAGGACGTGGCGGTACTGATTTCCGCAAACCATTCCTGCATGACCGCAAGGGGAATAAAAAAGCCCTCCTCCCAAACAAGAACCATTACCCTTCGAGAAAAATTCCGCACCGACACCGCACTTCAGAACAGACTTCTGCAGATGACAAGATGATTGTTTACAGGAAAATACACCCTATGCTTTTAACGGCACGGGGTGTATTTTTTGTGGATTTGAGAAATCACTGACCAATGCCGCAGGCAACATTCAGCATTTCATTAAAAGATTTTTTTAAACGAACGCTTGGCAAAAGTGGTAACACGTGTTATAATATTGGTAACACCGAAAGGAGTGAAAAAAATGAGCATATTCACAGAAAGGTTAACCGAGTTGTTGGAAAAAAATCTTATGACTCAAAGTCAATTGGCAGAAAGCATTGGCGTTACACGGGCTACAATGTCCCGATATATAAGCGGAGACAGGGTACCAAACGGCGAAACTGTCGCCAATATTGCAACCGCATTAAGAACCACTTCGGATTATCTTTTGGGACGCGAGAGCGATATCGAATTGGATTTTCCCGAGGTAGAACGATTTATCGCCCGAAATTCATCAAAAATGACGCTGCAGCAGAAAAAAGACTTAATAAACGCCTTATTTGGCGATGAATAACAGGAGGGGTCGTAAATTGAAATTATCTAATCGACAGTATGAGGAAATCAAAAAAATAGTTGCAATGACTTACAAAAAATTTAACGTTCGATGTGTTCCAATCAGTGGGTATGAAATTGCGGTAAAAATGGGCATAAAGATTTTGCCGTATTCTGCTTATCCGTTAAAAACACAAGCGTTAATGCTTTTGAAAAGTGAAGATGGATTTTCCATAAAGCGAAAAGGTCAATGGTATCTTTTCTATAACGATAACGATGGAAAATCCTATGGCAGAATCAATAACACAATAATGCATGAGGTAGGGCATATTGTTTTAGATCATACCGAGGAAAGCGAGCTTGCCGAGGCAGAAGCAAATTTTTTCGCCAAATATGCGTTGGCACCTCCTGTGTTAATCCATAACAGCGGATTGAGGGAACCGGGTGAAATAGCGGATTTTTTTGATATTAGCTATCAGGCTGCAACCTACGCATTATCGTTTTACAGAAAATGGCTACAATACGGCGGTCAATATTACAAAGATTATGAAATTATGATTTGTGACCTGTTTGGTATTGCGGTGTAAGGGAGGTGTTTTGACATGGGATTTACATAGTTAAAAGAAAAAGTACACTAAAAAGCCGGGGAAACAGCGATTTAATGTACTTAATCAGCGGGTATGATAAACATACCGAGTGAGTGAATTGGGTCTTCTACTCGGTTATATTATATCATATCCTTTCCGAATTATCTACAGACAATTTTAAAACAAATTAAAAAAAATTGCCGCTGAAGCGGCAGGAAGGAGATGTTACAATATGACATCTAAAAAAATGAGGGATAACCCTCTGTTTGTAAGAAATAATTTCCCGACGGTTGGTAAATGGGATATTCCGCTTGTTCGTAAGCAAGTATTGCCAACAGACAATGTAAGGTTAATTGCTTGCTCCGATACGAGAGCGAACGATAGAGCCGAAAGCAAAAGAAACGGTGTACATTTCTTTGTTGATGATTACCGGTTTGAAAATACGTACTATAAACCAAATCAACCGTTAGCGCGGTATTCGCAATATGCGTTTCTTTTGACACCAGATTTTTCGCTCTACGGCGAATTTCCGCTATGGAGGCAACTTGAAAATGTCGGTAAAAGTCGTTGGGTTGGTGCATATTGGCAAGAGCATGGTTTAATAGTTATTCCCACAATCAGTTGGAGTACACCACGCAGCTATGATTTTTGCTTTGACGGTGTGGAGCAGAACGCAATCATCGCCGTGGGAATGATTGGTTGCAAGTCAAATAAAATGAATTTTTGCGAGGATATAGCGAAATGCTTGAAAGGCTACAGCCCGAGAAAATCATTGTGTTTGGCAAACCTTTTCCCGAAATGCAAGGGAACATAATTTCTGTCGATTATCGCGAATCACGAAAGGTGGTGCGCTGATATGGGTGGACGTGGAACTTATGCAGCCGGAAACGATGTTGATTACACATACGAGATAAATACAAATTTTGATTTTGCTCCAGACGGATTTTTTGAAAACGTTAAAATCCTACAAGGTACACCGAACAGCAATAATCATGGTTTGCCGGAATCTTCTCATTCAAGTAGTGCATATATTAAATTTTATCCTAATGGAACTTTTCATGAGCTTCGACTTTATGACAAAGAGCACTGCTTGTATTTAGAAATAGCATATCATAATGAGAGCAGTCTTGGAAAAGGTAAAATACTACATTATCATACTTATGATAATAGATTTAGCAAGAATGCCAAAGGTGAATTTAGTAGATCTAGGGCAATTAGAATCACAAAAGATATGCCAATATACAAACAATATGAAAAATTTTTCAGAGGTGTTAATTTATGAAAAAAGAAGAAAAGCCTCATTTCTTTGACAGGCTATATAGTGCACAGGAGATAATACTTGTTCTTAATGGCAAAAAATACTGCGTGCAAGGGTTTCATGAAAATAATCTTGCTCATATGTATTTGCAGCAGTGGGAACCTGAAATTGATGATGCTGTATTATGGTCATATTCAGGAAATGATATGGTTGACTGTGGAGATAATTTCTTAGATGCCAAAGTTTTCAATGGAAAATCCTTTTGGGAAGTTGAAAAAGAAATAGAGTGGGTAGACGAATGATTGATAAAATGCTTGTTGAAAACGAATCAAGAAAGGTGGTGCGCTGATATGGGTAGACGTGGAACTTATGCAGTCGGAAACGATGTGGCTTATACTTATGAAACCGTGGGTAAAATTGAAGATGTAAAAGTTTTATTTGGAAAACCCGGAACCGGTCTGCACGACTTACCGACTGAGTCACATTCAAGTAATATGTACATAAAGCTAAATCGAGATGGCACTTTAAATATGCTGAGAATATATGGTGATGATAATTATCTTAAAGCGGAAATAGGCTATCACCCTGAACCCGAATTGACCGGCAATCACGATTTTGTCTTGCATATTCATTACTATGATAAAGAATTCAACAGAACAAAAGCCGAATATTTGGATTATGACACGTTTAAGAAATATGAGAAATATCTTGTGGGAAGGAAGTGATATAATGATTGACGGAAATGTACGGGATTTCATTGAAAAGCTCTCTTATGAAGACCATTATGTGATTTATAATAAGGAGAAATATTTTTTCAACGGATGTCAGGCGCATTTAGATTCCAACGGAAAAATAACAAGTTATAGGCTGGAAGTTTACAATATAACAAATGGAAAAACTGTTTTTTCAACGTCATTTCCTACAATCAATGAATGTGTAAATAATCTCGAAAATGCACATATATGGAATGGAAAATCATTTTGGGAAGTTGAAAAAGAAATGCGGTGGGTAGACGAATAAAGGAGTTACACAATCGCAAAAGAAAACACTGAACAATAACATTTCCGGGCTCTCTCCGTGACGGAATTTCGAGAACCCGGAAATGCTGCCTGCGGCATTATTCCGCACTTTCTTAATCTGTATGTACATTACGAAACCAAATAATTATACGGGTCATAAAACTCCTCTGTCACAGCAGTGACGGCGGCTGTTTCGTCGGAATAATCGCTTTCCGCTTGCTCTGTTTCATAGTATTCATAATAAGGGTCATTGAGCGAAGCTGCCGTGGTTTGTTCCGCTTCGGCTTCGGTCTGAATTGCGGTCTGTTCCTCTGTATATACCGCACTGCTGTAGTTTTCCCAGCTGCCCTCACCGCTGCCGTAGGATGAATAACCGCAGCGGGAAAAATAATCGCTTATACCGTTTGCTATAGCCTGTGCAATCCCCGTTTGGTGAGTGCTGTCAGCCAGTGCCATTGCCTCCGTATAATTGGTGACAAATCCGCACTCTACAAGCACCGAGGGAAAATCCTGCTGCTGTGTAACAAAGAAATAATTATACTTGTCCCCTCTGTCATAGCTGTCGGTGCTTACATTGCTGTTCAGATACGAACCTACCCTTGCGGTAATGCTTTCCGCAAGCGGCTGTGAAAAGGGCGTAAAATAATATGCCTCCGAGCCTGCGGCGCTTTCCCCCGCCGAATTGCAGTGTATGGATATATACAAATCGGGATCATACTGCCTTGCAATTGAGGCGCGCTGCGAGGTAACATAGGTTTCACTTTCGGTTTTCAGCCGTATAACATTCGCACCCATTTCCGTGAGAATACTCTCCAGCTTTTTGGCAATTGCGAGATTAGCCTCCTGCTCCTTGATATGTCCTACAGCGCCGGGGTCAAACTCAGATGCTCCCGTATAGCCATGTCCCGGATCAATTACGATAGTTGCACCATCGACCGATGAACGACACCCGTTAAAACGGAATACAAGATTTCCCTCGGAGTCGTAGGACGACGTTATTCCGCCGAAAATTCCGCTCTGTCTGAGGTAAAGGGTAAGGGTAGTCTTTGTTAATTCCCCCAATTCGTAAGTATCCCACTCCCCTTTTGTAAAGACCGCGCTGTCGGGAAATGTAATATCGCCGCTTGAAATTGATGTAACATAGTCAAAGGTAAGCACAACTGCCGACGCTCCGTCAAAGGATGATATGTAATAATTGCCGTTATCGCCGTCGGCATAGGAAATACCCGTAAAGGACATTGAAAAAGGTATTTTCTTGTTAAGCCCCAGCTTAAGCACAGTATCCGTACCGTCCTTGGCGGCTGATACCACCCTGATATGATTGGAACCCAGCGGTTCATTTTCAAGGACGTTAACGTCACTTACCCGCAAACGTTTTCCCGAATTGGTGATATAATACTCCGTGCCGCTATATGTTACCGTATTTACTTGATAATCGAGAGTTCCTGCGGGAAGCCGCGCCATATCGGGCGTGGGATCAGTGCTTGTGGTTTTGGAATTGTACACCATGGTGTTATCGCTCTTTATTTCAAGAAGATTCCCGCTGTAATCGTTAAGAATCTCCGCCAAGGCATTTACTATAATATGGCTTCCTACGCGGGTTTCGTTGAAATCCCCCGTATCGGTATGGTATGTACCGTAAAAGGTCACATTTCCTAAATCAATATCCTGTCCCCTAACTCCCTCAGGAGCAACATATGTACCGACATATTTGGTGTAATTGGAATTGGGGTCAATCTCGTCCGTCTGTCCCTCCACAGGATTAAGGGTAATGGTTTTACCGTTAATTACCGCAGTTACATCCGAACCCTTATAGGCAATTGCGGACAGGGTAACGGCAGACTGCTCCTCTATCCTCATTTCTCCCCCATCGGATGGCTCAACACTTTTGAGGACGTTCACTGTTCTTGTGATTTTATAGGTAATAACCTTTCCCTTATTCTCAAAGGTAAAGGTATTCAGTCCCACCTCTAAGTCGATATTAAAATAAAATCTTCCCGCCTCGTTAAGCTCGATAGGCTCACCCTGAAAATATATGGTGAAATTCGGGTCAAATGAACCTGCAAATATAACTGTAGGCTCTTCCGTTTTGAATGTGGTTGATGTGGGCAGGGTCATTTCAAGCTCGTTATTAAGCCCCTCCAAGTCGATTTTATCCTCAAAATGCTTGATAAGAACCGAAGTTGATTCAAGAGTATTGCTTTCAAGTGCGGCAAGGGAATTGAACACACTTCCCCCGTATGAATCATACTCCTCTGCGGCAATAACCTGCTTTACCAGCTCATCGGGAGAGCTCCACCCTGCGGCATCGGTACAGATTTTCTCGTTGATATGATCCACATACATGGGCACACCTGCAGCGGCGGCTATATCATTCCACCAGCCTACTACCTCCTCAAAGGACATACTTTCACTGGAAAGAGAACCGTCCGCTTTTACTATAATAAAATCTGCATATCCGTTATTAATATAGGCTACCGTGTCGGCATAGCCGTCCGTAAGGGCTTCAAAGCTGACTGATGTTTTGCTTCCCTCCTCCGTGGTGGTATAATTTGCCCAAATATCGTTAAGGGAAATACCTACGGGGACGGTATTATCCGTGCGGTGTACCGCATCTGCAACCAGTCCGAAAACATATGCGCTGTTTTCGTAAAGCCAGTTGTCATAGCCTATGCCCGAACCGTTTTCACCATACTCCGAAAAGCTGTCGGCATTTCTCAATGAATAATAGCCGTCAAGGATAATTCCGTCTACACTGTACTTAACGGCAAATTCATGCACGGTAAGAGCCAATTTGTCTATCTTCTCCTTGTAGCTTTCGGCAGTAATCCCCGCAAGGACACGGTTTATATCAAAGGTTACATAAACATACATTCCCCGCTCCGAAGCCGCGCTGACCGCAAGACCTGCCACCGAAGCAATTGTTGAGCTCCCCTCGGTAACATTCATATCCGTTGTATAATAGTTCCCGTAGCTGCCCGATGTTTCTATAATAACCGTATTAAGGGAATTATCCTCTGCGCTGTCAAGAGCCTCGGCAATCCCCGCACTTAATTCCTCCTCCGTAAGCTCGTATCCATCATCGTCATAGAGGGGAAAGTCCACGCCCGGAGTTATATACACTCCTCTCATATTATCGGGAAAAGAGAACATGGAGGTGAATTCAGGCTCGGTAAAGCTGTCAAGCTCACTGTCCGAATACTCCAAGGGTATAACCTCGGTATAGTTGCCCTCCCCATTGTCCTCCGCGGAAACGGACAGTGAAGGCACGAGAGTATACAGTGACATCACTGCCGCTGCTGTGAACCCTATTATTCTATGTAACGCTTTTTTACACATCATTATTTTTTCCTCTTTAAACAAACCTAAGTAAGCTTTTACCAAAGGATAATTTTAGCTTCTATCCCCTATTCTCCGTCCTCAAAAAGCGAATCGTATCTGAAAAATGCATAGCCTGCGCCAAGCTCCTCGGCATATTCCTGCTGTCTGAAAAGAACGTCACTGTTTTCCTCCCACTCGCGCTTTCCCGTACCTGCATATGTATCCTCCGCGCCCACCTTATAGGCGGCAAGTCCGATCACCAATGCTACTCCGCTGTCACTCACATACTCGCTCCACTGATCCGCTGTTTCCGCAAAGGGCAGGGTTTCATTTTCAAAGCCATAGTATACCTGTGGGCAAATATAGTCGCAATAGCCTCCCTCGGAACACCACTTTACCGTGTCCGCATAAAGGTTTTCATAGTTATTATCCGCATTTCCCTGCGGCGAAATGCCGAAAACTGCGGTGGAATTTGCGCTGTGTACGGTTGTGTACATCGCCGAAACCATTGTATCTATAAGGGCTCTGCGCCAGTCGCCAAGGGAAAGTGATGTCCCCGATGCGGTATACGCTATGCTGTCAAAGAATTCCTCCGTTGTGGGGTAAAAGTAATCGTCTATCTGAATACCGTCAACGTCATACCCTGTGACAATCTCCCTTATTCCGTCACAAATAAGCTCCGTTACCTCGCTGTAGGCAGGGTTTAAATACCACCTGCCGCTATATAGTGTTATGTACTGACCGTTTTTATCATCGTCATTGTACCACTGCTTGAGAATACAGTCATCAGAAAGACTTTCCATTTCACTTTCCGTCATAAGCCGCATTGGGTTAATCCATGCGTGTATGAAAAGTCCCCTGTCGTGGGCTGTCTTTACAGCAATTTCCAATGGGTCGTAATCCGCAGTCCCGCCTATTTCTCCCCCAAGCCTTGAGGCAGTGGGGAACAATGCGGAATTGTAATAGGCATCTCCATGTGCCCTGACTTGGAAATAAACCGTATTACAGCCCAGCGCCGCTATATTGTCAAAGCATTCACAAAGAGCCTCGGAAAATTCCTCCCGGGTTTTTCCCGACATTATTCGGTCGTATTCAAGATAAGACACCCATACGGCTTTCTGCACGGAACAATTAAGGGTATAATAGCTGTTGACGGGGTAATATGTATCGGTTTGAGCGGTTTCGTATGTGGTTTCAACGGCCGTTTCGGCTTCCGAAAGCACTGCTTCGCTTACTGCGGACACAGTGGTTTCGGCGGTCGCTTCTACCGAGGTGACATCAGCTTCTTCTTCGTTTTGCTCCGTACTTACGGCAGTTTGGGCAGCTTCCGTGGACGAGGACAAATCGGTTTCCGATATATCACCGATTTCCTCCGAAAGGCTGTAGGTTTCCGTTATTTCCGACAAAGCCGTTATATCCTCCGATTGATAAGGTACAGAGGTTTCACTGTATGATGATGTATCGGATGTTTCTAAGGTGTATTCGTATGTATCGGGCGAAAGGCTTGTCTGTGAGGAATTTGGTATAACCTCCGTAATTCTTCCGCAGCCGCTAAGCTGAAACGTCAGAAGAAACACCGAAGCTATCAAAGAAAAAACGCGGTTTAATCTGTCCATACCCTTAGCCCTCCAAATAATATTATATCTTAAATATACACAGCTTGTCAACCGAATAGAACGATAAATTATTACAAAACATACGTTCCGCGCAGAAGACAGGATAGCGGTATGCTTTTTGCCGCCGTCCTATCTTCCGAGGCGGTTATTCGTGTGCGCCTGCCGGAGTTCTTTCGCGGAAAAGCATAGTTATGCACCACACCGCACAAAGCGCTATCACAATATAAACTATACGGCTCAGAAGCGTTCCCGCTCCGCCGAAAAGCCATGCTACAAGGTCAAAGCTGAAAATACCTACAAGTCCCCAGTTAAGACCGCCGATAATCAGCAGTGCCAGCGCAATTTTGTCAAACATTGCTACAGCTCCTTATTTTTGATAAAATATGCAAACCCTAAGGGAAAGCGTTGGTTGGGAAAATCCATAGAATGGAGAATAGAATTTTTTTCGACAAAGCTCAATTTTCCATTCACTGATTTCCATATTCCAAAAAGCTTTTCCCTGAACATATTATCTGTAAAAGCAGAGGGATTATGCTATGTAAAAAATTGCGTATTTCAGATACAGTATTTTATAAAATTTCATAAAAAACTGTTTTTTTGTCTGTTGAAAAGTGATAAAATATAAAGTGGCAGTATATACTTCATGGTTGTCAATTGATAAAACTCATAAAACAAATGACAGGAGGTTGTTTGTATTTTGGCAAAAAAAGATAATAAAGCAGCAGCTCCCAGGAGCAGATATTCCATTTTCCAGATCGCCGCTTTGCTCATGCACGCAGCAATGATATTTATGTTCCTATGGATGGGCGTTATTTCCATGGCTGTGGGCGGTATTTTCAGCGTAATATCCTATATAATCTGCGGCATACTGATTAAGTATGAACGCTATATGGCAATGAATATCCTCTTTTTCACAGAGGTTGTAATACATAACACCGCCGCTACTGTTCTCACAGGCTGGGATACGGGTTTTTCACTTTACTTTCTCACCTGCGTTCCCATAGTTTTTTATTTTCAATTTCCTATGAACATGGAAGCATCGTACTCTTTCAGAAGTCGGGGAAATAGCATTTCCGTTGTAATGGGCATATTATCCCTGCTTCTGTTCATAGCGCTAAGACTTATTACATACTTTACCGAACCTATGTATGCAATAGTGCCCGCAAAGGCATTGACCTCATATCTTATTAACTCCGCTTTCGTTTTTGTATTCCTTGTGATATGCTCCACGGCATTTATGAAGGAACTGGATTATTCCCGTTCCAAGATGTCGCAAAAGCTTGAAAGCCTTAACAGGGCCGCGGGTATTGACGCTCTTACCGGACTGTATAACCGCAGAAGCTTTGATAAAATTGTCTGCGACACTGTGGCGGCGGGAAGTAAATTCTGCTTTATAATGTGCGATATTGACGACTTCAAAAAGGTAAACGACACCTATGGTCACGATTGCGGCGACGCAGTGCTTAAAAATGTGGCGGCAGTGGTAAAGGGTACACTCCGCGAGCATGATTATGTATGCAGATGGGGCGGCGAGGAAATACTTATTCTTGTAACGGGAGTATACGTTTCCAGTGCCTCAAATATTGCGGAGCGTATACGCTCTATGGTCGAGGAGTCTGTCGTTAAGCATGACGGTCAGTCGGTGAAATGTACCCTTACATTGGGTGTAGCTCAGCACGACTACAAAAACAGCTACGAGGAAACAATAAATATTGCCGATAAGCTTCTTTATGAGGGCAAAAGCAGCGGCAAAAATAAGGTTGTGTCCCAAAAGTCGCAAATGGACTCTATATGATTAACCTATCTCCGAAGGGATGAATGTATTGGCAAAAGCAGCTAAAAGCAGTAAGGATATTACGGGAAGAAAAATTGCCTCGCTGCGTCAGCAGGATAAAAAATATAAAGAAAGCTACCTTAAATGGCAAATGGAGCATAAGGACGACATCGGCTTCTATCTGTCCGATAAAGCGGGTGAATATACTTATCGTCAGGGTGAGGGCTTTATTAACCAAAATCCCGAGGCTTCCGAATCATTTGTATTGGATCGGGTTCACACCACAATAGCAATTTCGCTTATATCCTGCCTTATCATGCGTATCTTTTGCGTGATTATTCTGCCATATGCTGTTATCGATATGCATATTGCGGCGGACATGACGCAGATGGGGTATTTCTCCGGAAATACGCTGTCGTCTGTGGTGATAAATTACATCTCCCAGTTCGCAAGATATCTTGTACCGATTATCTTTGTAATGCTCCAGATAAAAATACCAAGGTCACTGGCTTTTCCCACCGAAATAAGAAACAAGCCTCTTTTCTTTGAGTCCATTCCCGCGGTTATGGTGGTTTACGGTATTTCCGTTGTTTTTTCGGGAGGGTACTATATTATCCTTGACAAGCTGAATATAGAAACACAGATTTATGTTCCGCTGTCTGACAACAGGACTGTGTTCATGCTGAATGTACTGCTGATAACCGTTATTGTTCCTATTTTGAACGAGCTTCTTGTAAGAGGAATATTCATGCAGATGCTGAAGCAGTTCGGTGATGGCTATGCATTGATAATTACGGCTATAATCTCCGCTTTTATGGAAGGCTCTGTAAGATCCGTTTTTATAGTATTTACCTGCGCACTGCTTTTGGGGTACTTCTCGCTGCGCACAGGCTCGATTATTACCCCAATAATAATGAAAATCGCTCTTTCCTCGCTCTCGTTTTGGATACCATACGTCAAGTTTACAGGTCTGAGTACGAAAAACGTCTACCTGTTATCCTATGCTATAGCCGCCGCTCTGCTGATTATAGGCGGTATCCTTACGATGATGTTTGTAAGAAAGCACAGCGACAAAATTGCTCTCCCAATTTCCAATATCTATATGTCAACCTACAGTAAAGCAATGGACTGCGTTACCAATCCCGCTGTAGTGATTTTCTTAGCACTTTTATTCGTATATCATGCCGCTTCGGGCTCCTTGTGGTAAAAATGCTTTCGGCTTTCGGTATGGTGAATGACGGAAAAGGGGCGTGATTACACTGGATAACGATATACTCTTTATGGGCGAGGCAATAAAGCTTGCACGACAGGCGACTGAATACGGCGAGGTACCTGTGGGCGCTGTGATTGTCCGTAACAGTGACGGTATCATTATCGGAAAAGGTCTGAATAGGCGGGAAAGTCTGCGCTCTCCCCTTGCCCATGCGGAAATCTGCGCTATAGACGAGGCGGCTCGGTTTTTGGGAGGATGGCGGCTGTCGGGCTGTACCATGTATGTCACCCTTGAACCTTGTCCCATGTGTGCGGGGGCTATAGTAAATTCAAGACTTGACAGGGTTGTATTCGGCGCATATGACAAAAAGGGCGGCTGCTGCGGCTCTGCTGCGAATATACTTGATATTGGCGGAATGTATCGTCCCAATTGCTGCGGCGGTGTTATGAATGAAGAATGTTCATCACTGTTAAAAGAATTTTTTGGTGAAAAGAGGAAAAACAGCTTGGATAATATTAAACTAATTGAGGTTAAAACCGATGACCAAAAAAGGCGCACAGCGGAAATTGCCGATGAAATATGGCACGAATATTTTCCCATTATTATTTCCAACGAACAGATTGACTATATGGTGGACAGGTTCTGTTCCGTCAAGGCTATGAACGAAAACACCGCCAACGAGGGATATATCTATTATATAATCTCACGAAACGGTCAGGAAGTGGGATATACCGCAATTAAGCCCGAAAAGGACGGTCGCCTGTTTCTCTCGAAAATATACATTTACAAGGATATGCGGGGCAAGGGCTATTCCCGCAGGGTAATGGAGCTGCATAAGGAATTTTGCAGGGAAAAAGGACTGAACGCCATTTGGCTTACGGTAAACAAGCATAACGATACCGCAATTGCCGCATATAAAAAGCTGGGATTTAAATGTATCGGCGAGGGCGTAAGCGACATTGGCAGCGGATTTGTTATGGATGATTATTATTTTCAGCTTGATTTGTAAAGAAAGGACGCGCTGATATGACAACCAATTATACGTTTTCGGAGGAGGATCTGCGAAAGCTGATTGAGGACGTGGGCAGGAGCGCCGCGGCAACCTGTATTATGGCGGTGCTTACGGACGTGATTATGAAGGCTGTTGCCTCACCATCCCCCACTAAGATACTTGTGGATAAGGGCGTGCCTGCCCAGCTTTACGCTATAGGCTCCAAGGATAAGTCCTCCGCCGTCTATGTGTCAACAAAGAAAAACGGTGTCAACTGGAAGCCTGCTCTGTTTTTCGGCGCAATTGCTGTGGGATGCTGGTATATCCTTGACTATAGGGACAAGAACTATGCCAATGTAGTACGCAAGTCGGAATCGTAAGCAGCAGCGCATGAATACTAATGAATTTGTAAATATAGGATCGGTGCATATAAAGCGCACCGCCGCACTTGCGCCTATGGCTTCTGTTGCGGACAGAGCATACAGGGCGATATGCATTGAGCATGGCGCGGCTTACACCGTGACGGAAATGGTTTCCTCTATGGGACTGTGCTACGGTGACCAAAAGACCGAAACCCTTTGCACCGTAGACAACGCCGAACACCCATCCGCAATACAGCTTTTCGGCGACAGTCCCGAATTTATGGGAAAAGCTGCACGGCTGCTTGAAAGGTATCATCCCGATATCATCGATATAAACATGGGCTGCCCCGTGCCGAAAATAACCTCGGGAGGGAGCGGCTGTTCTCTTATGCGCTATATAGATAAGGCTTTTGCCATAACAAAAGCGGTTACGGAGAACTGCGACTGCCCTGTAACCGTTAAATTCCGTGCCGGCTGGGACAGCGAACACATCAATGCGCCCGAATTTGCTAAGGCTATGGAAGCAGCGGGAGCGGCGGCTGTCACTGTTCACGGCAGAACCAAAGTACAGATGTACAGCGGCAGTGCCGATTGGGATATTATCCGCAGGGTGAAGAAAGCCGTTAAAATTCCCATTATCGGCAACGGCGATATACGCACTCCCGAAGATGCACTCAATATGTACCGTGAAACAGGCGTTGACCTTGTTATGATAGGACGAGGAAGCTACGGCAGACCGTGGATATTTTCCCAAACGGAGCATTACCTTAAAACAGGCGAGCTGCTGCCCGAGCCGACAATTGAAGAGCGTATGAAAATCATGTGCCGCCAAGCGGAGCTTACCGTTTCATTCAAGGGTGAGAAAACCGCTATGGCGGAGGCAAGACGGCAATGCGCCTTTTACCTAAAGGGAATAAAGGATGCCGCCGCCTATCGTGAACACTGCGGACACCTGAATACTCTAAATGATGTATACGCCCTTGCCGAAAGGATACTGGATAATAATTGATATGGAAATAACTGTTACAAGTGCATTACCCTGTGATGCTGCACAGATAGAGGAAATTGAAGCTCTTTCCTTTGGCGACCCTTGGAGCCTTACTGCCGTTGAATCGGAGCTTGACCGCAGCGGCAGCCTTATACTGAAAGCCGTATCAAAGGGCGAAAATACCATATTGGGGTATATAATAGGCGTTTCGGACGATGAATCAGCCTATATCGAAAAGATAGCCGTTTTGCCGAAATACCGCCGCAGCGGTGTTGGTGAGGCGCTTATTATAGGATTTATCGATAGGGTTCATTGTCCTATCATTTCCCTTGATGTGCGAAGGTCAAACACATCTGCTTTCGCCTTTTACGAAAGGCTGGGCTTTAAATCCGCCGCTGTGCGCCGCCGTTTGTATGATAATCCCAAGGATGACGGCATTACCATGATAATGGAGCTGAATTTATGAAGATACTTGCAATAGAATCATCCTGTGACGAAACTGCCGCGGCTGTTTCGGAAAACGGCAGAACCATACTTTCCGACATAATAGCCTCCCAGGTTGAGGAGCATAAGCAGTACGGCGGTGTTGTTCCCGAAATAGCTTCACGCAGACATTGCGAAAACATTACCCGTGTGGTGGACGATGCACTGAAGTCGGCAAATTGTACTCTCTCCGACATCGATGCCTTTGCGGTAACCTATGCGCCGGGACTTATAGGCGCGCTGCTGGTAGGTACAAGCTTTGCCAAGGGACTTGCTCTTTCTACGGGAAAGCCACTTATTCCCGTACATCA
>MSHL01000005.1:0-7620 GCA_001941135.1 Ruminococcus sp. Zagget11 | reverse complement strand
CCGCCGTATCTTTGCCTTGTGGTAAGCGGCGGACATACGCAAATATGCGAGGTTCTCCGCTACACCAAATTCCGCATTATCGGCAAAACCCGCGACGATGCCGCGGGTGAGGCTTTTGACAAATGCGCCAGGGTACTGGGGTATCCTTATCCCGGCGGAATACACATAGACAGAGCCGCCCAAAAGGGAGATCCCAATAAATACAAGCTTCCTATCCCCAAGGTAACGGGAAGTGAATACGATTTCTCATTCAGCGGACTTAAAACCGCTGTAATAAATCTCGCTCATAACGCCGAGCAAAAGGGTGAAGTCCTTGACGGCGACAGTTTAGCGGCGTCATTTCAGAAAACCGCTGCCGAAATGCTTACGGAAAAGACCATTTCCGCCGCAAAGGAACTGGGATACAAGACCATTGCCATGGCAGGGGGCGTTTCCGCAAATTCCGGTGTTCGCTCCCTTTTGGAAAAGGAATGCGGCAAACGGGGATTTAGGCTGTATATGCCTCCCCTCTCACTCTGCGGTGACAACGGCGCTATGATAGCCTGCCAAGCCTACTACGACTATCTTGACGGAAAACGCGCCGATGAATCCCTCAATGCTCTTGCTACACTTTCACTGGAGGATATTTAACAATCATGGCCCTTGTAATACACCACAAGGGTCATGATTTTGCGTTACGTAACCGTAATTTTTTTCACAGGTACTTGCAAATCACTGTAATGTGTGGTATAATTGAGGTGTGTACATCTGAATACATACGAAAGGATGATTAGGTTGTTTCGCCAATTTGCTTACCGTTACCTTAAACAGCAGAAAAAGCATACTGTTCTCACGATAATCGCCATTATCATTGCGGTTGCTTTCATGACAGTAATGCTTTCAGCCGTATCAATATACAGTGCCACCTCCGCAAATATTACCCGTTCCACTACGGGCAGCTACCATGTCCTAATCAATTCCCTTGACAGGGATGAAACTGTCGTTATCGGCGGAATGGATATATTCGACGAGGTTGAAACCTATTCTCTGTCCTACTACACAAGCACGGTTGACGGAGTTTTCGAGGGCGATACCGTAAGCAAGCAATACTTAGCCTGCAACGGATATATCGTTGAGGACTGGTTTTTACGGATAAGACCCGATGACATTTCAATGCTCCCCGATTACATGACCTCCGTCATAGAAGGCAGGCTTCCCGAAAAGGACGGCGAGGTTGTTATAAACGCTGCCAATACCGCTCTGTGGGGAGATCCGTCCTTGGGTGATACCGTTACCCTTTATACCTTGGACTGCTCCGCTCTCTCCGAAAGCACCGATAATTCCGCATACAGCGATTTTGTTCCCGGTTACTTTCTAAGCAGTGTAAACATAGACGGATATAATGAAATAACCTTTACCGTTGTAGGCTTTTCCGACGGATATAACATGGTTCATTACAATGATACGCGCTTTTCCAGCGGAACCGAGAGCTATAACAATCTGCTTGCACGGTTTACCGATGAATGTATGGATCCTTATTGGGATTTACACTATGTTTTTCAGGATGTGGGGCTTGAAATTGACGATTTCGATTACAGCCTTAATCAGGATCTCCTCAATGAGGAGGGACACGGAAATGATGCACAGGCATATAGAGTGAGATTTTTTGCCGTTTGTTACCTTTTCATACTGTTCCTTATGTTCTGCGTCAGAATGGTTATAGATAATTCCTTTGAAATATCCTCCAGAGAACGCGTTAAGCAATTCGGTCTTTTAAAGGCGGTAGGCGCTTCCTCCTCACAGATTTTCCGCATAATAGTATGGGAAGCCCTGCTTCTCTCCGCTGTGGGCGTACCTGTGGGAATACTTTTAGGTTGGGGAGTTACAAGGATTATTTTCGGAATACTCAGCAGCATGGAGTCACTTAATTCCATTTCCTCCGTTTATAATTTCACCGATATGCTGGTATTCAATGTTCAGTGGTTTGTATACGCAATTGCACTGGCTGCGGGCGTGCTGTGGGTTGTTATTTCCGCTGTGGGAACGGGCATGCGTGTTGTAAGAGCTACCCCTGTGGACGCTATGCGTATGGCATCAAGGCGCGAAAAGATATACACGGGAAGATTCCGCGCGAAGCTTGGTAACGGAAAGAAATTTGTTCCCGTATATGCCTCGCTAAGCATGAAACGTAACAAAAAGAGATACATAGTAACAATGCTTTCGATGGTTCTCAGTATTGTACTGTTTTCAGGATTTTCATATGTGATAGAGCTTGCAAAGGATAACGTGGAAAGTACCTTTGCATATGACAGGCTTCCCTATGATTTTTCCGTAAACATTTCCACCTACAGCACCGATGGCGTAGATTACAGCGTGGAGCTGTTGGAGGACTCCGGTTATTTTGAGGATATTCAGTATGATACATCAGTTATGCTCTACACCGATTCGGAAAGTATGGGTGTAAGCTTTGTCAGCGGCAAAGAAGCCCAACTCAGCTTTCTGGATATTCACCCTGTAAACCGCAATACCTACGAGAAATATATCACATCGTCCGTCACATATGATGAGCTGCTTGAAAGCGGTTCTGTGCTTATATGTGCAAATGCCATAGAGTATACCACTGACTCCGAAACCTATACCCTTGTTGACAGCGTTACCGAATGTGATCTTACCGCTGAACAATTTATTCCCGCCGAAGTAAACTTCTATGGCGGAACAGCGAGCATTCACATCGGCGGCACTTACGTGACGGACAGTTCCTTGTATCTTACCATTACAGGAAAAATTACCTGCAGTGCTGTTATTGCCGAAGAAAATTATCTCGCCCTTGTGGAACAATGCGGCAGAGACGGTAATTCGACCCTTATGGAATTTTCAGACGGATCAACCGCATATCTCTACACCCGCACAATCGGCGCAAATGCAAAGGATGGCTGTGTGGACGAGGCAAGAACCTTCCTCACAAAGTATTTCTACGGCTATTATGACGATAACCTTAACGACAGAGAAAGTACGGAGTCGCTGCTTTCCCTTATATCAATGGCGGGATATTTCCTTATTATTACATTCTCGCTTATTGCCGCTGTCAACGTTGCAAATATCATATCCACAAACGTTCTCAACCGCTTTTCCGAGCTTGGTATCCTAAGAGCCTGCGGAATGAGTGACAAACAGCTTTACAGCCTTGTACGCACGGAAAGCCTGATGTACGCGGTACTGGCGGGTATATCCTCGGCGGTAGCGATTGCGCTGATGGTTATTATTGTACAAATCCCATTTGAACAAGGCTGGGGTTACTTAAGCAGCAGCGACCTTATTGCGGATCTCTCCGTTGTCGCGCCGATGAAATATGTTGCTGTGGCTACTGTTGCCGCACTCTTGGTCGCTGTGGTTTCATCTTATTTCCCCGGAAAACGTGTGGTTGATTCGCCTGTTGTTGAGTCAATCAGGGATGTGGATTGATATTATGGAGATAAGGGAACAGCAGTCGCGTACTGCACGGCTTATAGGGTCGGATGCATTATCAAGGCTTACTAAATCATGCGTTGCGATTTTCGGTGTCGGCGGAGTGGGCGGCTACGCCGCCGAGGCTCTCGCCAGATGCGGGATAGGTGAAATTCACCTGTTTGACAACGATACCGTAAGCATATCAAACCTTAACCGTCAGATTATTGCACTTCACAGCACTGTCGGACGTTACAAGGTGGATGCTATGGCGGAGAGGATATCCGACATTGACCCGCTTATAACAGTAAAGCCTCATCGAATGTTTTTCTCACACGAGAATGCCGATTCTGTGGATTTCACCTCATTTGACTATGTAATTGATGCAATAGACACTGTTTCGGCAAAGATTGAGCTTGTGGTGCGGTGCAATGCCGTTGGCACACCCATTATATCCGCTATGGGCGCGGGAAACAAGATAAGCGCCCGCGGATTTAAGGTATGCGATATCTATGACACCTCCGTTTGTCCCCTCGCAAGGGTAATGCGGCACGAGCTGCGAAAAAGGGGCATTTCCTCACTGAAAACCGTGTATTCAACGGATGAATCCGTTACTCCCGTCAATAATGTGGATTCATCGAACGACAATAATCGCTCACACAAAATTCCTCCCGCAAGTATATCCTATGTTCCCGCTGTTTGCGGTCTTATGCTGGCGGAAGAGGTTATTAAGGATTTACAAATAATCACTGGAGATTGTAAGTAATGAATAAGTACAAAAAGCTTTTCAACAATACGCTTATCTTTGGCGTAGGTTCTATGGGGACAAAAATCCTTGGGTATCTCCTTGTTATAATTTACACAAGGGTATTCACAAGCGCCGAATACTCCTCCGCTGACCTTATATACAATACGGTAAATATGCTCTATCCCTTGGTGACAATGAGTATGGCGGACGCTGTTATCCGCTTTGGAATGGATAAGGGATATGACAGGCGAACAGTCTTTACTGCCGCCAATGCCGCCGCCCTTATAGGTCTTACGGTTTATATGCTTTTTACTCCCCTTGTGGCTAAAAGCAGTACCCTTGGCGAATACGCGTTTCTGATGTATGTTTACTGTTATTTCTCCAGCTTTCGGCAGCTTGCCTCCCAGTTTGTCAGAGCAAGGGGAAATGTCAAGCTTTTTGCCGTTGACGGGATAGGTGCGACACTTGTTCAGCTTATATGCAACCTGATATTCCTGCTTGTGTTCAAGCTGGGTGTTACGGGATATGTTCTCTCCTTTATCGTTTCCGATGCGCTTTCGTTGATATTCCTTACGCTTATCGGCGATTTGTATAAGTACACGGATATACGCTTTTTCAATAAAAGAGTTTTTGGGGAAATGATCAGATTTTCTCTGCCCCTTGTCCCCACATACCTCCTTTGGTGGGTAACCTCCTCCTCGGACAGATGGTTTATGATTGCTATGGTTGGAGAGGACGCAAACGGTATATATGCCCTTGGATATAAGCTGCCTACCCTGCTTTTGCTTGTAACCACCATGTTCTATCAGGCATGGCAGATGTCCTCCATTGAGGAACGCAATTCACGGGATTTGGGAAAATTCTATGAAACTGTGTTCGGCGCTTATTCCTCACTGCTGTATATCGGTGCTGCGGGACTTATTATGTGCGTTATGCCGCTCACATTTATACTCACAGGCGGTCAGGGCTCCGGTGAGGGCGGAGAGCTTACATTCTTTGATTCATACAGAGTAGCGCCTATATTGATAACAGCTATGATATTCCAGTGTACCTGCCAGTTCTTATCCTCCATATACAACACAAAAAAGAAATCCATGAATTCCTGCCTTACCGCTTTGGTGGCGGCTGTGGTTAATCTGATACTCAACTACCTGCTGATACCGAGATACGGAATGTACGGTGCCGCCATTGCTACAGCTGCCTCTTATTTCTCCTGCTTTGCTGTACGAATTTTCGATGCAAGAAAGCTTATCTTTTTCACGGTTGATTATTTCCGCATTTTCGTAAACAGTGTTATAATTATCGTTATGTGCATATTCGTAGCAAAGCAGCCCACTCTTTGGTGGCTTATGAATATTGTGCTGTTCATTATAATAACTCTTTACAATTTCAGCGCTATAGTAAAAACTCTGCGCAGAATACTTGCGGGAAGGGTGAACAGAAAACGTGTATCTCAGCCGAATAAATAAAAGCTATCCCACTGACGTTGGGAAAAAGCTTGTGCTGTGCAATTTTTCTGCGGATATTCCCGACGGCTGTATAACCGTTATTACAGGTAAATCAGGCTGCGGAAAAACAACTCTCCTAAGGATAATAGCCGGTCTTGAGGATTTCGAGGGTGAAATTCACGGCAATGCAGGAAAGAAAATTGCAATGGTTTTCCAAGAAAATCGCCTGTGTCCGCAGCTTTCCGCATTGGGCAACTGTATCGCCGCAGGCTGCAAAAGCGATGAGGCTCTTGATGCTCTGAAAAGTATGGGCTTTGAGGAAAGTGATACCGCCGTACCCGCCGCAGCTCTTTCCGGAGGAATGTGCCGCCGTGGGGAAATAGCCCGCTGCCTTACCTCGGACGGCGAAATTCTCCTTATGGATGAACCCTTTGCAGGGCTGGACGGTGTCACTAAGGAACGCACTATTGAAACGATTAAGCGCCTGCGAAAAGGGCGTACAACAGTAATTGTCACCCACACAAACGAACAATCCCTCTTTGAGGGAAAAACCATAGCAATGAAGCCGGTGGAATAGATACCCATTAACGGTATCTTCACCGGCTTAATTTATTCAAAAGGGGATCTTTATGTCATCAAACAAACAAAACACCAATATCACTTTACCTAAAATCGGAGCAAGAATAATCAAGTCCGCCGTGGGCGTAGCGCTATGTATGGTAATCTATGCAATCCGAGGCTATGACGGAGAACCCTTTTACAGTGCCCTTGCGGTGCTGTGGTGTATGCAGCCGTATACCGATTCTTCCAAAAGCATGGCTAAGCAGCGTATTATCGGTACATTCATAGGCGCACTGTTCGCCCTTGCTTTCCTCCTTGTTAAGGCAAGGCTTTTCGCAAATGCATCGGAAATTGCAATGTATCTTGCAGCCTCTGTAATGATTGTTCCGATTATCTACACCACAGTCCTTGTGAACAAGAAAAATGCGTCCTTCTTTTCCTGTGTGGTTTTTCTCAGCATAGCCATCAATCACGGTTTGGACGCCAACCCGTACCTTTTTGTGCTTGACCGTGTTGTAGACACGCTTATCGGAATTGCAATAGGCGTAGGCATGAATGTTATACGCTTACCAAGGAAATACCGCAGCAATACGCTGTTTGTTTCGGGCATAGACGATATACTTATATCGGGTGAAAAGTCAATGACCCCTTACAGCAGAATTGAGCTTAACAGACTGATTGACAGAGGCTGCCTTTTTACGGTTTCAACTCAGAGAACCCCCGCTGTTCTGCTGTCAATAATGGACGGAGTAAGGCTAAAGCTCCCCGTAATAGCTATGGACGGTGCGGTGCTGTATGACCCAAAGGAAAATCGCTATTTGGACTGCATTATGCTGGCGGCAGGCACTGCTGACAGGATTATGGAAATTGCCGAAAACCAAGGACTTCACTGCTTTATCAATGCCCTTTATGATAACACGGTCATTATTTACTACGGAGAATTTGTAAATCCCGCCGAGGAACAGCTTTTTAACATGCTTCGGCGCTCGCCCTACAGAAATTATACAAGAAAGGAATTTCGCAAGGTTGACCCCGATAAGGACGATATTTTATACATAATGATTCTTACGGAGGAGGAAAAAGCCGATAAATTCTATCGAACCTTAAGCGATGAGGGACTTGATATCGATTCGCGGATAACCATTAATGCCGCACCTGAATTTGACGGGTACGCTTATATAAAAATATATAATCCCGTTGCCACAAGGGCACAAATGCTTTTCCGCCTTAAAGAAAGGCTGAAACCCGATAAAACCGTTACTCTTGGCAGCATTGAGGGTGCTTATGATGTTTATATTGACGATGATGGGGGAAATTCCGCGGTAAAAGCCATTAAACGTCTTTATGAGCCGTACTTCTGGCAGAAAGATAATTACCTAAATTAACATATCTTAGAAAAGCACCGTTCTACACAGTGTAAATTGACCCCAAAAAGTTAGA
>MSHL01000004.1 GCA_001941135.1 Ruminococcus sp. Zagget11 | reverse complement strand
CTCACGGCAAATATACTCTCGCCGGAGGCTGTATTACCCGTATAGTACCCGGAGGAGCCGCTTTCCACGGCATCGTAGAAATCCTGTGTAACTATATCTTCTGTGGGCATAAAGCCTGAAGAGGTCATAGTGACAGTGCCGTTTAAGCTGAGAGTCATAAGCTCCATTTTATCCTTATCACTCCAGTTTTCCACAAGCGAACAAACCTCTGAGGAAAAGGTACCGGGATTGCTGTCATATGCTTGCTGTAATGTGCTTGAAATTACATTCATTCGTGTGGTGACATACTGCCTTGCCGTTGAATAATAGTATGTGTTCACAAATATCGAAAATGCAAGCAGCACAGCAAGAAGTACGACAAATGTCACTCCAAGGCTGTTTATTAACCAGCGTTGTGTAATCGTGGATTTAACCTTTTTCATTTTTACGGAAACCACCTGACAGCAATATTATTCCTGACTTCCATTGCCCGACCATTTGTATCCGAAGCCCCATATAGTGGATATGTATTTGGGATCGGAGGGATTGTCTTCAAGCTTCATGCGCAGTCGTCTTATATTTACATCGACAATTTTATTGTCGCCGAAATACTGATTTCCCCAAATGTGGTGGAGAATACTTGAACGGTCAAGAGCAGTGTTCTGGTTATTCATAAAGTATTCAAGTATCTGATATTCCACTTGAGTAAGGTCAATATTAACGCCGTTCTTGGAAACTGTCCTGCTTTTTAGATTAAGGACAAAGGAACCCGATTGTATAATGGGGGCTTTTTCCTCCTTGGCAAAGGACATACTTACCCTGCGGTAAACGGCATCTATTCTTGCGGTAAGCTCTGTGGGAGAAAATGGCTTTGTCAAGTAATCGTCCGCACCCAGCATAAGACCGCTTACCTTGTCCATTTCCTGAGTTTTTGCGGACAGTATTATAATTCCGATAGTATCGCTTTTTTTTCTCAGCTCCTTGCAGACCTGAAAGCCGTCTATACCGGGCATCATAATGTCAAGAAGCGCAATATCAAAATCGCCGTTTTCTTCGTTGAAAACCCTAAGAGCCTCCTCACCGCAGTTTACGTCAACAACATCATATCCGGCGCGTCTTAAATTTATAACCACAAAATCTCTGATTACATCTTCGTCCTCACAGACAAGTATTCTTTTCATATCATATCACCTTTACATATCGGCGGAGGATGAACCCTCATTTCTTTCGCGTCCTATGACAAAAGCGCACTGCGGCGGTATTTCATAATCATCACACACAGTATAGAGGGGTACATTTCCTGCATTTTCACCATCTATATATACGTTATATTTTCCGAAAGCGTGAAGCTTTACGCTATACTCGGTGGGATTAAAGAAAACGGCAATTTCCTCAAGCTCACAGTCGCCATAAAGTCCAAATCCTACAATTCGAGGGGGCAGCCGATCAAAAAATCTCATATTTCTGCCTATTTCCTCTCCATCGTACATCCTTAGTGCAGTATGGGCTTTGCGGAATGAAATAAGTCCTCTGTAGTAATCGAAAACCTTTCGGAACCGCGACTTTCTATCCCATTTAATGCTGTTTACAATATCGGGGGAACGATAGCTGTTGTGGTCGTATGCACCTCCGGGGAGGGGCTTGGAGCGGAGAAATTCCTGACCTGCCTGTATAAAGGGTATACCCTGTGCAAGGAACACCATAGCCGCCGCCATTTTATCCATTTTTATACGCTTTTCCAAGGAATCGGTGGGATTGGTGTACCGTATCTTATCCCACAGCGTAAGATTGTCGTGGGCTTCCACGTAATTGACGGTCTGGCTCGGTGTAAATGTCCAAGCAAACTTGGTAAGGTTAGAAATCTGTGGGTGAGGTATTCTCCCGCACATAACCTCTTTTACATATTCCTCGCTGCCTGTAGCGCCGTTTACATAGCCCTTATCCTGATTTTCAAAGTTATTTCCCTTTATTGTATCTCTGAAATCATCGCTGAAAAATCCTACGTTTTTTACATGACGGGCATTATACTTTACCGCACGCTTTGATTCGTCAAAGGGAGAGCCGCCGCCTGTCCATCCCTCTCCGTAAAGAATAATCGAGGGATTTATGGCATGAAGCCTGTCATATATCATATTTATGGTTTCAATATCATATATACCCATAAGGTCAAAACGGAAACCGTCGATTTTATATTCGGTTGCCCAGTGAACAAGACTGTCTATGATATATTTTCTTACCATATGCCGTTCGGTGGCAACCTCGTTTCCGCAGCCGGATGCATTGGAATAATATTCGTTATTTTCACCGCAAAGTCTGTAGTAATACTTGGGGAAGGTCTTGGTAAAGCATGAGTCTGCGGTGGTGCAGGTGTGGTTGTATACTACATCCATAATTACACCGATTCCTGCGGAATGAAGAGCGTGAACAAGCCTTTTAAACTCAGCAACTCTGGATTTTCCGTCAAAGGGATTAGTGGAATATGACCCTTCGGGGGAGTTAAAATTCATAGGGTCGTAGCCCCAGTTGAACTGCGGTTTATGAACGGCGGCTTCGTCCACTGTCTGGAAATCAAAGCAGGGCATAAGCTGAACGTGTGTAATTCCAAGCTCTTTAAGGTGATCGATACCTATTTTGTCGCCGCCCGAGTTTATCAGCCATTTCTCCACAAAAGCCAAAAATCTGCCCTTGTAACAGAAATTTCCCGATGGATCAATGGAAAAATCTCTCACATGCAGCTCATATATAACAGCATCGGTATAGCTCCTAAGGGGAGCGGGGCTATAGCTGTCCCAGCCTGCGGGATTTGTTTCACTCATATCGATTACCATACCCATAGCACCGTTTGCGCCGCAGGTTTTGGCATAAATATCGACAGTTTCCTCGGTTATATCCTCGTGGACGATCTCATAGGTATAATATACGCCGTTAAGATCACCGTGAGCAACCTTTACCCAGACGCCGAATTTATCCTTTTCCATCGGCATTTTTCGATAGGGCTTTTCATCCTTGCAGGTCTTATAAAGCAGTACAGCCGCGCCGTTTGCCAAAGGCGACCATACCTTAAAGGTGGTTTTCTCCTTACTGTACGTTGCCCCTAAGTCATCTCCGTCATAGGCATACTGCTTATCAATATCTTCAAACATGGGTGTAATCATCCTTTCGCAGAATGTGTAACGGATTATGAAAATATATTATTTTCCAAATAATCCATTATAGACAGCATCCGATAAAGCCTGCGGTACTGCCTTTAAGCACACTACTATTAATTATACCAAAATAATCAGCGTTTGTAAAGTATATTTTTGCTTTTGAAACGTATTTACAAAAATTTCTTTAAATTAGTAAAATTAAATACAAAAAAAGAACCGTATAAAATCAATAATAGATTTTATACGGTCAAACATAATGGAATTAATTGTCCATCTTCCCTATATATTCAAAGCGAGGCTTTCTGTTTCCATGGTCATCAACATCTTCAAGGAACATATCCAACGGTCTTACCCAAACCCTCTGCTGTCCGCTAAGCTGCATATATACAGCCATAAGCCCAAAGGTTTCGGTATCTCTTGCAACATTGAGTACCAGATATTCTCCTCCCTTAAAATGTCTGTACTTTCCGCCGATAACAATTTCTCTGCCTTGGGGAACGCCCAGTGAGGGGGTGCCCGATTGCTGCTTTACGGGAGCAGCTTCGGCTTTAGGCGCAGGGGGAGTGGGTATGACTTCCTCTTTAACGGGTTTAACCTGTTCTACGGGAATAGATGCCGCAGCAGGCTTTACGGTTTCTGTCGGCTTCACAGCGGGGGTTACATCCTTGCCGTCAACAAGGATAGCGGATTTGTTTTTGGGGACGGTTACCTCCGCGCGGCCGCCGGAAACATCGTAATGCTTTCCGCTGAGTCTGTCCGCAAGACGTTTATAATCGGTAGGAATACTGAAGGTATAGCTGTCGTCGCCTATATTAAGAGCGATATATACCTTTTGACCGTTAAGCTCCCTCTGATAGAGGAAAGTCTGATTTTTCAGCTCCAGCTTTTTATATGACCCGCTTTGCAATGCGGGATATTCACGGCGTATTGCGCCCAGCGCTGAAATGTGGGAAACCAGAATGTCGTTTTCTCCCGGAATTTCTCCAAGCTCCAAGCATGGGCGTATAGCCAAATCGGCATCCGCACCGTGACCCTTTTCACCCTTAATGCCAAACTCACTTCCGTAATACACCGAGGGAACTCCGTACATGGTATATAAAAGCGTGTAGCAGCAGTAAATCCTGTTGATGTCTTTTAATTGGCTTGCAAGCCTTGCAACATCATGATTATCAACGAAATTATACATATATGTGTCGCCGTACTGTCCGAGCTGATACTCGATAGAGTGTGCAATTTCAAAGTAATTGCGGTCATTGTGGGAGGAGTATATGCCCTTGTAGCATTGATAGTTTGTAACACTGTCAAACATTTCGGGGTTAGCCCAACGGCGATAATCACCGTGAATAATCTCACCCATAAGCCAAAAATCGGGCTTCATTCCCTTTGTAAAGCTGTGTATTCTCTTGATAAAATCCGTATCGAGGCAGTCTGCGGCATCAAAACGTATACCGTCTATATGCCATGTATCAATCCAATATTTAACAGCATCCAACAGATACTCTACAACTCCGGTATTTCTAAGATTGAGCTTAACCAAGTCATAGCAGTTGTTCCAGCCCTCATACCAAAATCCGTCATTGTACGCACTGTTTCCGTTGAAATTAAGGTTGCAGAACCAACTGCAATATTGCGATGCGCCTTTATTTGCACGAACATCCTTAAATGCAAAATGATCCCTGCCAACATGGTTAAAAACGCCGTCAAGAATTACGCGAATACCGCTTTCGTGGAGTGCATTGCAAACGGCAGTAAAATCATCATTGGTACCCAAACGGGCATCAATCATCTTGTAATCGATTGTATCATAGCCGTGGGTTGTAGATTCAAACAGCGGGCCGAAATAAACGGCATTGATATTCAGTGCTTTAAGGTGGGGAATCCACGATATTACCTTGGAAATACGGTTGGTAGGCTCACCAGAATGTTCGGCTCTTGTGCGTTCACATCCGCAAAAGCCAAGGGGATAAATGTGGTAAATAGCAGACTGCTTTACCCAATCCGGTGTTAAAGACATTTAAATCATTCCTCTCTTCTGGACAGCAGGCAAAACGCTGTCAATCTCAGTGTACATTATAGCATATTTATTTAATAAAGGCAATAATTTTTGATGAATTTTCGCATTTTGCACAATATTTCTTTTTATGGTTGATATACTATCTTTGTAAAACCGAGCGGAAGGGGAGAATTTAATGCATCAAAAAAATATAAAAACGGGAACATTTGCAGCACTGTTTATAGTTTTGTTGATAATTTTTCGTCCTGAATGGATATGTACCGCTGTCGGGAAGCTTTGCGCTGCACTGTCGCCTATAGCTGTGGGAATAATACTGGCAGTGGCTCTTGACCCGTTTGTATGCCGTGTATCGGTGTGCTTCAGACGCTTTTTTGGCAGAAATTACAGATACGGCGCTATAGCTGTTGTCTATGCGGCAGTTGTCGGAGTATCGGCTGCTGCTGTATGCTATGTTATACCGCAGCTTATCGAAAGCGTCAGACTTCTTGCAGAGAACTTTGACGGATATTACAGCGCCTTGCGAATACGTCTTAGTGAATACGATATCGGATCATTGGATTTGGCAGCGGCTGCTGACAGCTTAGTAAGCTATATAGGCGAATTAAGTCCGAAAATTCTGAGTGCCGTATACAATGCTGCTGCAGGATTCGTTGGAACAGCGTCGGATATTATAGTAGGCGCGGTGTTTTCGGTTTATATGCTTGCCGAAAAGGAACGGCTGCTTGATTTTATGGCAGGCATAGCGTCGTCGCTGCTGTCTGAAAAAGCATACAGACGTACAGCGCACATAATCCATACATTTTCATATGCCCTTTCAAGCTTTCTAAGCGGACAGATGACAGAGGCTGTTGTTCTCGGAACACTATGCTTTTTCGGTATGTTGATTTTCGGCTTTGAATTTCCACTTCTGATAAGCGTAATGATAGGGATAACGGCACTTGTGCCGGTCGTTGGAGCGTTTGTGGGTGCAATACCGTCTGTACTGCTGCTGTTATTGGTAAGACCGGCTTCTGCTGTGTGGTTCACGGTATACATTATAGTGCTTCAGCAGATTGAAAATAATCTTATTTATCCGCGAATAGTAGGCAAGAGTGTGGGACTTCCTCCGATATTGATACTTGCGGCGATTGTAATCGGGGGAGAATTGGGCGGTGTTCTCGGAATACTTATGGGAATACCTATATTGTCGGCAATATATACCCTATGTGCGGAGGCTATAAGGCAGCAGCGGCAAACAGAAGCGGATTAGCTGCCCACTGCTTCGGCAATTTCCTTGAAAATTGGTCCGCAGGTAAGATTTCCCGAAACGCCTTCCTCTACAACAACGGTTACAGCGTATTTGGGATTATCCGCAGGAAAAAAGCCGCTGAACCAACAGTTAAGCTTTTCATTGGAATATTCATCGTATGTCCATGTTTGCGCTGTGGAGGTTTTTCCACCGCCGGTTAAGGAAAAGGGGACTGCGGCGGAATTGTCTTTATACAGTGTGGAAATCATAAAGCTTTTAAGCTTATCTGCGGTTTCCTTTGACATTACTCTTGTATAAGTACAATTGTCATTATCGTCCGAAATAATAAGTCTTGCAGAGGGCATTTCACCTCCATTGGCAATAGCGGCGGTCATAAGCGTTACCTGTAGTGGAGTTGCAGTAAGCATACCTTGTCCGAAACAGAAATTGGCTTTTTCTTCGGGCACAAGCAGCTCTCTTTCAGTGGGCAGATAACCGTCAGCGGACTGAATTTCACCCCATAGCTGCAGAGATGTGCCAAAACCCAGCTTTTCGGCAAAATCATGGAGAAAATCTGTGGGAATGTTCTGACCAAGGCAAATAAAATAGGGATTACAGGATTCGACCATAGCCGAACGCATATCAAGCTCACCGTGACCGCCGAAACGATGACAGCTGAACTCATTTTCACGAACAGTAACAGAGCCTGTGCATTTATAGGTAAACTCATCGGAAATTCCGTATTCCAATGCGGCTCCGGCGATAACAAGCTTGAATACCGAGCCTACGCTGTATGCGGAAAAAGCACGATTTACAAAGGGGGAATTTTTATCATCAAGGCTGTCGGCAGGGGAGTTGGGGTCATATGTCGGCTTGCTTACAACGGCGGCTATATCGCCTGTCGCAATATCGAGTACAACCGCTGCACCCTTTTCCACATTTGACATAGCCTGTTCAACGGCAGACTGAATTTCGTAATCGATGGAAAGTACAATATCCTTGGTTGAATTGGATGTGTAGACTGTGCGTATTCCGTCACCCTCAAGCATATTTCCCGTGGCGTCCGTACTGTATATAAGTGTAATGGTGTCCTTAGGCTGACGCAGCTGTTCATCAAATTCCTTTTCAATACCGCACACGCCTCCGTTTTCATCGGTATATCCTATTATATGAACGGCAATACCTTCGCTGCCGTATCGCTGCTTTACGGGAATAACAAGGGTATCGGTAATAGACGGACAGTCTACCTCACAAAGAAAGAGAGCCGTGCCGTCTATACAGCTGTAATATTTTTCAGTGTCGATAATATGCTGTTCAAGTTCCTCACAGCAGCATTTCTCCGGATTTATTGCTGCAAAATAGGTTTCCTCCCTGTTAACCAAAGGAATCAGGTTTCTGTCGAGAATGTCGCCGTATGAAACGGTGATAACGGTGCTTTTTGGCGATGAGAGATTAACGCTTGCATAAAATTCGCTGTCGGCGGCTACCGAGAACAGCTTTGTAAGTATATAAGCAGAAAAAACGACTGTTATCCAAGTTGTAACGATAATTCTTTTCTTCGATAATAGTTTTTCATTTATCTCCAATGCAGACACCTCATTCCTGCATAGTTTTGTCAATTATTCAGAATATTATTCATAAAAAAGTGCCTCAAATTTGTATATTTATTTCTTTTAATGTGGTATAATTAAGTGTTTTAAAGTAAACTTATGTTGTGAACATATGAAAGGAAATATTAATGCTATTTACAGATTTAAATCTATGTGAGGAAATAATCAAAGCTGTGGAGGATATGGGATTTACCGATACTACGGAGATACAGCAAAAAGCCATACCGATTATGCTGGAGGGAAAGGATTTGGTAGGCAAATCCAATACCGGAACGGGAAAAACCGCAGCATTCGGTCTGCCTGTGGTACAAGGCATTAAAAAGGGGACGAAGAACGGTGTCCAAGCGATTATACTTTGTCCCACAAGAGAGCTTGCTATGCAGGCTTGCGGAGAGCTTAAAAAGTTTGCGGCATATATGCCGTGGGTAAAACCGTCAGCCGTTTACGGCGGTGCATCTATGGACAGGCAAATTACCGAATTAAGGCGGGGCGCAAATATTGTAGTGGGAACTCCCGGAAGAGTTATGGATCATATACGCAGGGGAACGCTCATACTTGACGGAGTGTGCACGGTAGTTTTGGACGAAGCAGATGAAATGCTGGATATGGGATTTCGTGAGGATATCGAAACTATTCTCCAATATGTGCCGGAGGAAAGGCAAACTGCACTGTTTTCGGCAACTATGCCCCCTGAAATTCTTGCTATAACAGATAAATACCAAAAAAATCCAATAAAAATAAGCATTGCATCAAATGCAAGAACTGTTGACAGCATAGAGCAATATTATTTTGAAGTGCCTATGGGAAGAAAGACGGATGCACTTCGTATGCTTTTGGCTGCATACGAGCCGCGGCTTGCTATGGTATTCTGCAACACTAAGAGAATGGTGGACGAGCTTTCCGAGTCCCTTATAGCCAAGGGTATTAAGGCAGCGGGACTGCATGGCGATATGAAGCAGGCTGCAAGGACACAGGTGCTTGACTCGTTTAAGAGCGGCAGACTTAATGTGCTTATTGCAACGGATGTAGCGGCAAGAGGTATTGATGTGGATGATGTTGATATAGTGTTCAACTATGATTTGCCGCAAGACAACGAGTATTACATTCACCGTATAGGCAGAACGGGCAGAGCGGGTAAGAGCGGCAGGGCATATACCATAATCAGCGGAAGAAAGCAGTTTTACGAGCTCAAGGACACCGCGCGCTTCTGCAAGGCAGAGATTATCAGAAAGGAGCTTCCCACAAAGGAGGATGTTGCCGAAAAGAAGATTTCCGCAGCGCTTGAAGAAACGCTTCGAGCTACAGAAAACGGCGGGGGAGAAAAGTATCTGCCCTATATAGAAAAAATTATGGCACAGGGATTTTCGACGGAGGCAAGTGCGGCTGCAATGCTTGATATGCGGCTTTCTGAGGAGCTTAACAACCTGCCGAAATTCACGAAATCCGTTGTCAAGGAATATAAGGGAAAGGACGGCAGGGGAACGGTAAAGACCTTTAAGCCGGAGATTTCCGCCGGTCGTAAGAACAAGCTTGCGCCGAACTTTATATTGGGTGCATTGGTAGATGCAACGGGAATGTCAGGGAAATTCTTCGGAAAGATAGATATTTATGACAAATTTTTCACTGTTGAAATACCTGAGGAGGAGCGTGAACACGTTCTTGATGCCATGACAGGGGTTAAGATAAACGGTCAACGGGTTACCGTAAAGCCCTATGAGGGCAGAAAGGAACGATTGGAGGATGATCGCCGCCGCGACAGGCGAAAGAGCTACGGTAAGCCACGTGGTGACAGGTCAAATTCCAACCGCAGAAACGATCGCCACTATTCCGCCCGCCGAAAGGGATAAGCTGTAATTATATATAATGCAAAATACGGAGCAGAAACAATCTCGTATTTTGCATTATTCTTTTACTATTACGGGGTGATACTCTTCAAATAAATCAGCGCTGTTAAAATTGGATAAAACGTCAATTGATAAATCTGTATTGGTATGATATAATTGCTGTATGGATTTGTAAAGGATGGTGTAAATGGCAGATAGAAGACGTCAAACAGGTTCAGGCAGACGCAGGAGGAGAAGAACCTATTCCGCTGCCGAAATTCGCAGAAACAGAGCAATTTTAAGGCTGATTCTTATGTCAATGCTTTTCATTCTCGTGTGTCTGGGAGTATGGCTATTGGCAAATGCCTATGCTAAATCACGTAGCGAAACAGTACTTAGTGTTGATTCATCAAGCTACAGTGTGCTTGCCGATCTCCCATCTGAAAGTGAAGCGGCTCAGATTGAAAAGGAACAGCAGATAGAGGAGGAAAACTCTATTTTTGAACAAAAGGATAGCTATCCTTTGGAAATGATAATAGAATCACCGTACTGTGTCGTTTATGACGTACAGGGCAAACAGGTGCTGTATGCCAAGGACGCATGGGAGCGCTGCTATCCTGCCAGCACAACTAAAATCATTACCGCAGCTGTAATGCTTAAATATACCGATGAGGATACCATCTTTACCGCCGGTGACGAACAATCTCTTGTGAACGAGGGATCAAGTCTTGCATACCTCAATGTAGGCAGTGTCCTTGACCGCAGCATGATACTTGACGCTATAATGCTTCCGTCGGGAAATGATGCGTCTTACTGTGCCGCCGCCGTTACCGGCAGAATTATAGCCGAAAATGACGAGCTTACCGCACAGGAGGCGGTTGATGTATTTATCGAGCAGATGAATGAGTTTGCATCTGATTCCGGATGTACCGATACAAACTTTACCTGTCCTGACGGTTTCCATGATGATAATCACTATACCACTGCAATGGATATGCTGCGAATGACGTTGCATTCGGAGGAATACCCGGAAATAGCGGAGTCCGGTGAAAAAACCTATGCGGAGGTGGATTTCCTTTCAGGCGAACATATATGGTGGAGCAATTCAAACAGTCTGATTCAAAGTGACAACAGCAATTACTATATGTATGCTACGGGTCTGAAAACGGGCATGACCGATCAATCAGGCTATTGTGTTGTGGCAACTGCAGAACGTTTTGGACATGAAATTATAATAGTCTGCATGGGCAGCGAAACCTCAGAGGTTCGTTGGAATGATACCATTGCGCTTTTTGATGCAGCTTTCCAATATGTGAGAAACAGCGATGCATGATCATGATATTGACAGGGATTATATGACATAATTGAGCATAACTATATAATATATATTTCATAAATCATAAAAGGGGATATTACATATGGATTTTATAAGATCCGCATTGCCGAGGGACGCATCTCGTATTGCAGAAATCATCATTACAAATTATCGGGTGAATTTTTATCTTTTTTTCAAAAATGATAAGTTTTATGTAGTTAAAGGTTTAATTTGCCTGAAAGGCGCTGAAATAGAGAAATTATATGTGGAACCGCAGTTTCAAGGACAAGGTATCGGCGCAAAATTATTAAGCTTTGCCTGCACAAGGAAAAATTTGCAATTTCTCTATGTATTAAAATATAATAAGCGCGCCATAGCTTTAAATTGACCCCAAAAAGTTAGACAAAGATTTCAAATAGGATTTATGGAAAGCGACTAAGAGTAATCTTGGTCGCTTTTGTTATGCAGCTGAATGTCTGTATTCAACAGGCGACATACCATCCAGCTTTAACTTGATGCGCTTTGTATTGTACCACTCGATATATGCGTGAAGCTCCGAAATGAAGTGTTCTACACTGTCAAATTCCTGCAAATAGAGCAATTCAGTTTTCAGCAAGCCAAAGAAATTTTCTGCACAGGCATTATCAAGGCAGTTTCCTTTGCGTGACATACTCTGCCTAATACCTTTCTCTTTCAGCATTTTCTGATACTGTTTATGCTGATACTGCC
>MSHL01000003.1 GCA_001941135.1 Ruminococcus sp. Zagget11 | reverse complement strand
ATGCTCGGAAAGACGTCAGGGAAAACTATATGCTTTTTGACCATTACAAAGAAATATATAACAAGATTTTTTCATAAGACATTATTATCCCCGTCTATCACTTTAGATGACAGACGGGGATTTTTATAAAATCTTCAAAATATTTATTTCTTACCCTCCAACCTTAATAACCTTTTTAACGGTTTCCTCAACCGCTTTCGATATAAGCGGTTCAAAGTCAAAGCTGTTCTGCGCCGCTTCAACCTCGGCAAGGGACGGCTTTGTTTTCGGGTGCTTTGGGGTGAATACTGTACAGCAGTCCTCATAGGGCTGTATGGATATGTCAAAGGTATCTATTTTCCGCGCTATCTCCACTATCTCCGTTTTGTCCATGCCTATTACCGGACGGAATACAGGCATACAGCAGGCTGCATCGGTGCAGACTATTGCCCCCATGGTTTGGCTGGCAACCTGTCCCACGCTTTCTCCTGTGATAAGTGCGCTTATCCCGTTGGCTTCGCAAATCCTTTGGGCAATTTCCATCATTATTCGGCGCATAAGTATGGTAAAAAGCTCCTCGGGGCAGTTGCCCCTCAACGCCTCTTGTATTTCGGTAAAGGGTACGCAATAGAACGCTGTGTCCCCGCAGTAGGGCGATATTTTTTCACAAAGCTGTTCAACCTTCATCAGCGCTCTTTCGGAGGTGTACGGCGGCGATACATAGTGTATTGCGGATATGTCAATCCCTCTTTTCGCCATCATATATCCTGCCACGGGGCTGTCAATTCCTCCCGAAAGCAGCAGCATTGCTTTTCCCGATGTTCCTACGGGAATACCCCCTGCGGCGGGTCTGTTCCCCGTATGAATGTATGCGGCAGTATCCCTTATCTCTACGTTGACCGTAACCTGTGGGTTTTTCACATCAACGGTAAGGTGAGGGAATTTTTCCGAGAGAATTCCCCCAAGCTCCATACAGATTTGAGGGGAATTTAGGGGAAATCCCTTGTCCGAACGCTTTGCGCAGACCTTGAAAGTGCGGGCATATTCCAATTCCTCTCCGCAATATTCGATGGCGGCAGCGGAAATTGAGTCCATGTTTTTTTCGGTCACAGCCGCTCTGCATATGGCAACGGCACCGAAAACCTTTTCGGCTCTCGAAACAGCCTCGTCCATATCTATATCGTCGTCCCGGGGAATACAGTAAATAAGCGACTGCGCACGGGTGTATTCAAATTTTCCAAGGGGCTTCAGCCTGTGGCGAAGATTTTTTATAAAGGCTTCCTCAAACTGCCTTTTATTCAGTCCTTTAAGGGCGATTTCTCCCTCTTTAAGCAAAATTATTTCTTTCATTTTCGGTGTAATATCCTTTCCTACCTAACCTTTGCAAGCGTCATATATCCCTCTTGAATTGCCGTTGCCAGCCTTTCAACATCGCCGTTTGAGGACATACTGCTGAATGAAATGCGAATTGCACTGTCGATAAGCTTGTCCGACAGTCCCATCGCCGAAAGCACAGGGCTTTTCGCACCCTTTGAACAAGCCGATCCGCTTGAAACGTATATATCCCTGCTTTCCAGAAAATGAAGCAGGGTTTCCGACCGTATACCCGGAACGGAAAAATTGAGTATATACGGACTGAAATTATCCGCGTTGGAATTAATCGTTACGAAACTTAACTCGGAAAGCTTTGTCCTAAGCCTGCGGTTAAGCTCCTCGGCGTTGGAATATGCGGTTTTCATTTCGGGATGAAGCTTTCGCACAGCCGCACCAAAGGCATAAATCAGGGGAACGCTCTCTGTTCCGGGACGAACGCCTTTCTCCTGACCGCCGCCGTACAACAGGGGAGTAAGCCTGATACCCTTGCGGACATAAAGAGCGCCGACACCCTTTAGACCATGAACCTTATGGGCGCTTACGGTTATAAGATCAGCGGCAAAATCGGCTGCTTTGATGGGCAGCTTTAGGAAGCCCTGCACAGCATCACAATGGGTCATGCAGTCGGGAAACAGCCTTTTTATATGGGTAAAAATCTTTTTAACGGGCATAATCGCACCGGTTTCGTTGTTCACAAGCATACAGGAGGCAAGAAATGTGTTGGAATCAACGGCATCCACAAAGGCTTGCTCGTCAATCACGCCGTCACGTCCCGGAGGTACGAAAACCACCTCAAAGCCGTTTCTTTCAAGCTGCTTTGCCGACTCGATTATACTGGAATGCTCCGCGGCGGAAACTACGATTTTATTAAGCCGCCTGCCATAGGTTTTCGCAATTCCGAACAATACGGTGTTGTTAGCTTCAGTAGCCCCTGAGGTAAAGGTTATACATTCCGGAGGACATACAAGGGCGGCTGCAACTGCTTTTCTTGCATCGATCACAAGCTTCTCCGCATCTATTCCCATTTTATGTAGGGAGGATGGATTACCATACATCTCGGCAGCCGTCATAACCGCCGAAAGAGCCTCTTCACAGGGCTTAGTGGTTGCGGCGTTATCCAAATAGACCATAACTCATTTTCCTTTCATTGTGATATACTACATCATAACAGTATATCACAACTTAGCAATAAAATCAACATTTTTCGGTGCTGTAAAAGTAAAAAATCTTCATAAAGGAAATCACAGAAAACGAGTGGCACTGCGTACAGCACCACTCGAATCAAACATTATTCGGAAAACAATTCGTAAATTTAAAGTCGAACTATAATCACAATGTTATTACCGACCAACCCACATTCATCGCCCAACTCGGGAAACGAATAAACGATTTCTATATAAACCGCTGTCAGCCGATCAAAGACAACACACTAATCTGTGTCTGGCTAACGTGCCATCGGATTCAACTCCCAAACAATCTATTTTTGGTAAAAAGCACGTATAATCATGCCACCGGACTCAACTCCTAAAAAGGTCTTTTATCAACATATCAACGGGAAAGTAACTTATGCATTGGACTCACTCCATACCTTCAAATTTTCAAACAACTCACATTGAAGAAAGTACTCACAAATATCACCTTTCTCGTAATAAAATGCTATCCTGCCGCAAGCTAAAGGCGGCTGTATAAACTGTCGATTGGACTCATTCCTTTCAGAAATTAATTAAAGATTAAGATTTCTCATTTTCCTTAAATAGATCACATCGACCAACCCTTTCAGTGAAATAACATCCTGCCGCAGCCGTTAAGCTATAATGCGGTACACTGACTAAACTGTTGGACTCACCTCCAAAAGAGCTAACCTAAGATTCAAATCATGGAATCTGCTGTACATAACAACCATATAGATACGCTCCTTTCTCACCGGATTTGCCACTGCGGATCAGGGGAAGAACATCCTGACACCTGCAGGCGGTAAAACATCAGCTAACGAAAAGAAACTAAAATTCTATAACCAAAGGACTCACCCTTACAACACAATATCACAACTTTTTAAGATACCTCAAACTGTTCGGGTAATCATCAAAGAAGCTCCGCCGTGTGTGTGAAAGCAAGGAGGGTATAATAAAAATCACATCTCCTGCACAATGTACTGAAAATGCGACTCGTAAAAATTCATTCTCTCAAAACGCCTATCGACTATCGACCATGGAGGGTGGAACACACCTAACCTTTCAACTCCAAAATGCGTTTAACTCAAGACTGCTGCAAAAACGAGCCGCTGCGGAACATCTCGCTAAATGATTCTAAATCTGCCATTGGACTCGCCTTCCTTTCCAAACCTAATGTATCGATTCAAAAACGCGATACTGTTCTCGGAGGAGGAAAACCCGCTTTCCTTTCGGAGCCTATCGGTCTTACCGGTTGTTTTCCTTTCCTTGATATAAATATACCATACATTTTGGTGAAAGTCAATAGCTATTGGCGTGAAAAAACGACGATTTTTGTGCTAATTTTTTAGTTAAGTTGTGTATTGATTTTTGCCTTAAACAGTGATATAATTATAATGTTATAATGTTGTGTTGTATATTTACGCAGAACGCTACCGCATTTTATTACAATAACGGAGGTAATGAGTATGGCTGATAATTTTGATAAAGAAATGGCTGCCGATTTGTTCACGTTGGTTGACGAGGAAGGCGTTGAACAGACCTTTGAGCTTTATGATGAATATGAAACCGATGATGGAATCCTTTATTATGCCCTTGTCCCTTACTACGATGACCCGCAGGATGCCATTGAGTCCGATGCAGAGCTTGTCATTCTCCGCGCCGAGGAGGATGAGAACGGCGAGGATATGCTTGTTACCATTGAAGATGATGATGAGTATGAAAAGATTGGTTCAATCTTTATGAAAAGACTTGAAGAAATGTATGGGGAGTAATTTTTCCCCCTTTGGTGCAGCTGCTTTATAAGCCTGCACCTTTTTTCATGGTATAGATAGTTTTCGTCACTCCGCTTTTCTACGAAAAAAATCGCCGTAAAACCGCTCTTTTGAACGTTTTTACGGCATTTTTTTATTTTTCAAGACTTACCTTAGATATTACAGGCTCAGCCGAAATATCCAACTCGTCCTTTTTAACTGAAATTTTTACTGTCTGAATTCCCTTTGCGCCCGCGTCTATAATAAGCGCTGCAATCTTATCCTCGACCTCGGTGCGGATTACATTTCTGATATCTCTGCCGCCGAACTTCCTGCCGTAAGCCTTTTCGGCAATAAGCTCCAGTGCCTTTTTGCTGTATTTAAGGGTAATTCCCTTTTCGGCAAGAGGTTCTTTCATCTTGGAAAGCATAAGTCCCGCAATTTCCGCATAATTCTCCTTGGTGAGGGGATTAAATACCACAATCTCGTCCACTCTTCCCAAAAATTCGGGGCGGAGAAATTCGGACAATGCTTTGAGTGCTCTGTCCTTGCTGATTTCCACCTCTGTACGGTTAAAGCCAAGTCCTGTGGATTTATCCGTGCTGCCCGCATTGGATGTCATGCAGATAATGGTGTTTTCAAAGTTTACCGAACGCCCTTGGGCATCATTGACCTTTCCCTCGTCAAGAATTTGCAGGAGAAGATTCATTACATCGGGGTGCGCCTTTTCTATCTCATCGAATAGAATAACGGAATAGGGGTGTCTGCGAACCTTTTCCGTAAGCTGTCCCGCATCGTCATAGCCTACATAACCGGGAGGCGAACCGATCATTCTCGACACTGTGTGCTTTTCCATATACTCGGTCATGTCAAGGCGGATAAGGGTATCCGTTCCGCTGAACATTTCATCGTTAATAACCTTTACAAGCTCGGTTTTTCCCACGCCTGTGGGACCAACGAAGATGAATGACGCGGGTCTGCGCCTGTCGGATAGCCTTACTCTTGTGCGGCGTATTGCCTTGCATACGTCCTCAACGGCGGTATCCTGACCGATAATACGCTTTTTCATGGACTCCTCAAGTCCCCTAAGGCGCTTGAACTCCGACTCCTCGATTTTATTTGCTGGGATACCTGTCCAAAGCTCAATTACATGGGCAAGGTCGGAGTCCTCAACACAAATATTTTCCACCTGCTTTTCAAGCGCGGCAATATCCGTTGTTATCCGCAGGCTTTCACTTTTCAGCGTAGCTATCTGCTCATAATCCGGTTCATTTGAGGATTCCAGCGCAGATATTTTTTCCTCGATTTCGGTTTCGGACTTCTTTGCCTCGTGAAGCTTTCCAAACTCCTTACAGCGCAGACTTCTGTTTGCGCACGCCTCGTCAAGGAGGTCAATAGATTTGTCGGGGAGATACCTGTCGTGTACATATCTTTCCGAAAACACAGCGCACTGCATAAGCATTTCATCGCTGATTTTAACCCTGTGATACTGCTCATAATATCCTTTTATTCCGAGAAGAATGTTATAGGCATCGGAAACGGTAGGCTCATTGACGGTGACGGGCTGGAAACGTCTTTCCAGTGCGGAGTCTTTCTCAATATGCTTGCGGTATTCCTTAAAGGTGGTTGCGCCGATAACCTGAATTTCACCTCGGCTAAGGGCGGGTTTAAGTATATTTGCGGCATTCATACTGCCGCTTTCACTGTCTCCCGCACCCACTATATTGTGTATTTCATCGATAAACAGTATAATATTTCCAAGAGCCTCAACCTCATCGATTAGTCCTTTCAGACGGCTTTCAAACTGCCCTCTGAACTGTGTACCCGCTACAATTGCGGTCAAATCCACAAGATAAATTTCCTTGTCGCTGAGCTGAAAGGGAGCATCGCCCGAAGCTATTTTCAAGGCAAGACCCTCGGCTATGGCTGTTTTACCGACGCCCGGTTCACCGATAAGGCAGGGGTTATTCTTCTGTCTGCGGCAAAGTATCTGCATTGTACGCTCGATTTCCTTGTCGCGGCCCACAATGTTATCAAGCTTGTTTTCCCGCGCCCTTTTTGTAAGGTCGGTGCAAAAGGTAGAGAGAAATTTCCTCTTATTCGCCTTTTTGGCCTTTCGGGAATCCTCGTCGGAGCGTTCGTTTTTCTGCTTAACGGAATCATTTTCCGCATTATTCCCGTTTGGCGATGCATTTGGTGCCATATCGCAGAAAATATCATGGAAAAAGCGGGGGAGAGATCCTATTCCGCCGGGCTTAAAGAAGCCTCCGTTACTCCCTTGTTCTCCGCTGAACTCGCTGTCCTCTCCGTCAATAACATCCGCCTGAAGCTCATCGGGATTCATGATATTGCCGAAATCGGTCATTGCGTTGGAAAATTCCTCTAAGTTTTCATCGGTAAGCCCCATTTGATCCATATATTCCTTAATCTGGGGCATATTGGCTTTTCGCGCACACACAAGGCACAGTCCTTCTTCTTTTCTTTCTCTGCCGTTGCTGCTGGAAATAAACACAACAGCCGTCCTTTTTTTACATCTGCTGCAAAGCATAGGTAGTCCTCCAAAATTAAATAACTGCTTAAGGAAATGCCTCAGCCCTTCCAACCCTCGAGAATAATCCGCTGAGAGGACTGTGAAAAGCTTTTGTGCGTTTCCTACTTAACAAATTTCGTACTTCGGTAAAATACTCAGGCTACCAGTGATAAAATCAAAGACTGAACGGGTTCATAAACTCTGACGAATATAGTCGTCTGTGAAATTATATCCTCGCTGAGCCACTGATTTCCGCCTGTAAGCGCAATTACAATATAAACCGCGCAAGCGGCTATCACTGCAATAAGTATCCCGCGGACTGCGCCTAAAGCTGCGCCAAGCGCGGAATCGGCAGCCTTAATGGGACTTATTTTCAGAACACAGAGTATTACCGTTGATATAATCTTTAAAATCAGTGAAATAATAAGAAATGAAGCCGCAAACAGAACCGTGCGTACAGCCTTTATCACCAGTGGGGCTACAACCGTTCTTTCAAGGTATTCGGAAACGGTTTCACCCTCCGTATCGCTGTCCGTATACTGTCCTATGACCTCATAAAGCAGTGCTTTCACCGCATCATCGGTACATATAACGCTTTCAACACTTTCCTGCGTAACCTGCAGCTGTGAGGGCAGCTCCTCATTGGCCATATCGGTAACCTCGCCCGAATAGGATCTTATTACTTCTTTAATTTTATCACTTATTTCTTCATTAGTCAATAGGGCAGAAACATCAATTTCCGAAAAAATCGTGCTGTCAGACTGCAAATATTGCTCTGCATTGTCGAAAAGCCACTCAACAGCATCTCCCGCAAGTCCTGCCTGCTCCTCGGAGAAGCCGAATTTTTCCATAGCCTGATCTTCAATATCTTGGGAAATCGTGTTTTGCAGCTGCTCAACCGCTCTTTCCTTAGCGTTCTGCACAGCCTCGTCAATTATTGCATTTAAGCTGTCGCTGATATATTCCTCGTACAGCTTTTCACCTATCTCTTGGGAGGATATAAGGGTCGCCGCTCCGAAAGCCAACGCAAAGCATACAAGAGAAAGCACGGTATGTAATATTCCTTTTTTAAAACCGATTATTATACAGACAATTACTATTATCAGCAGTATAATATCGTAAATTATAGGTACAAGCATGGGTAATTCCTTTCATGTCAGCTTGCGTAATCCATACAGCTTACCGAATCATACCCCAGAAGATACAGATATCCCTTTATCCTGCAAATATCCTCGTAGTCGTCCTCCAATGACGCGGATGCAACCGGCTGCCCTGCGGAATCATAGGTACAAACCCCCTCATCGTTAAGTATATGTGCCTGACCGCCCTCGCAGTACACCTTTTCGGTGTTGTAATCAAGCTCAATGACGATGGGATTCGTTATATTTTCGGGAGTTATAAGGATCATTTCGGTTTTTCTCTTTGCGGTATTTGTGGTAATTACAGCTGCAAGATCATCCTCGGTGCTGTAATCCACTATAGTATCGGAATAGGTGTAGCTTGCCTGCAAAATTCCGTCCGCTGTATACAGAGCCGACATTGTATCTCCGATAAGCATAACAGAGCCGTCCTGCGTAAAAATCACATCAAGGGCAATGGCGCTTATGGGTTCCGATTCCCATTGTACCGAGGTATCGCTGAAATCAAAGCGAATCATCTGTGAAATAAGCTCTCCATCCTGTGCGCCTATAACAGTAAGCACACACCCGCTGCTGTCGCTGTTAAAGGCAACATCGATTATCCTGCCGTCATAGCTGGAGTAGCGAAAGACCTCGGTGCCCTTACCGTCATACACCTTTAGCATGGAAAGAAGATTTTCGGATTTTGTCACAACCGCAACGTAATCCTTTGAGGAAAGCTCCGCACGGAGTATTACATTGTTGGCGGTCTTTTCGTACACGTTCTTGTATTTGCCCTCAAGGCTGAAATCCGTCCCGCCCAGGTCATATACGAGAGCCTTTGAGCTGTTGACCGCAAGGATAGGATTGGCATAGGTATGCTGCGTTTCATACATTACACTGCCCGTTGCGGAATAAACGTGAAATTTTGAATCGTCAAGCAGGGCAATGCAATCGCCCATAGCGCGCATCTGATAGTCGGAGCCGCCGTCTATGGAAATAAGAAAGCTTCCGCTGACTGTATCGGTCTGGGAGTAATCCTGATCCGTGGCAGCGGGTATGCGGCTTAGTATGCCCTGAAAAGCGGGAAGCCATGAGTTTCTTGTAACTACAGCCACTACCGCTATCCCGCAGATAAGTATAACCACAAACGCTTTTATAAGCATATTTCTTGTTCTTTTTTTCTCTCGCCTTTTTCGCAGCTCGGAAACATCCGTTACCGCCATACAAATTCACCTCTTATCAACTGTGACTAATACATAACCTTATTCAGGAACAATCCGCAGGCGGGGGCTGTTTTCCCCGCGCTTCGTCTGTCCTTTTCCTCAAGTATCCGAGGCATATCCTCGGGGGAAAATCTGCCCTCATTTACCCAAAGCAGCGTTCCCACCATTATCCGCACCATATTGTACAGGAAACCATCGCCGGACACGGTAAAGCATATCATATCTCCTGTGCGCTCCCCGTGACATTCCCATACGGTTCTGACGGGATTTTCCTTGAGGTTTGACGTTCCGCAAAAGCTGGTGAAATCGTGTGTTCCCACAAAATATTCCGCCGCCCTGTTCATCAGATCAAGGTTAATTTCCTTGGGATAATGAAAGGAGGTTTCGTACAAAAAGGGGTTTCTGCAGGGTGTGTTCAGTATGAAATACCTATATTCCTTTCCCTTGCAGGAATATCTTGCGTGAAAATCATCCTCCGCTTCCTCACAGTCGAGAACCGCTATATCCATGGGAAGTGCGGAATTCATACCTCTGACTATTCCGTCACAGGTGATTCGGCAGTCGGCGGAAAAGCTAAACACAAACATATTTGCGCTGACGCCTTTATCCGTTCGCGAGCAGCCCTCTATTTCAACCCTTTTGTCGGTAAGCACGGACAGCTTATCCTCAAGGATATTCTGTATTCCCACGGCGTTAATCTGCCGCTGAAATCCATGATAAGCCGCGCCCTTATAGGCAATAGTTACCTTAAATCGTCGTGTAGGCATGAAGAATACTAACCTTTCCCATGTTAATGATTATTACTCCGCAAAGAACCAGTATTGAAACGCTGAGTGCAATGTAATCGCTTAATCCCGAAGAAAGGGTTTTCAGCTTTGTGCGTCCTTCTCCCCCTCGGTAGCAGCGGCATTCCATTGCCAGAGCCAGCTCCTCCGCACGGCGGAATGATGACACAAAGAGGGGTATCAGTATAGGTATAAGCGCTTTGGCACGGTTCATAAACGAACCACTGTCAAGCTCCGCACCCCTTGCCTTTTGGGCGGACATAATCTTGTCCGTTTCCTCGATGAGAGTTGGGATAAAGCGCAGAGCAATGGTCATCATCATGGAAAGCTCATGGACGGGGAAATGCACCTTATTCAGCGGACGCAGTATTGATTCGATAGCGTCCGTTAAAACTATGGGTGAGGTAGTATAGGTAAGAACCGATGAACCGCATATAAGCAGTATAATTCTTATCATCATAAAAGCCGTAACCCTCAGTGCCTCGTCCGTTATGATTATTCCGAAAATCTTTATTACAGGTACGCCGTCTATAAAAAACAGATTGATAAAGCCCGTGAAGATAATAATGGGGATTATGGGCTTTATGCTCCTTGTCATAAGCTTGTAGGGAAGTCCCGTCAAGCCGTAGCTTATGATAAAAAATACCGCAGCCACTCCAAGCCCCGCAAAGGTATCCGCGGAAAACAGCATACAGATAAACACAGCCGTTATCCCTATCTTGAATCGGGGATCAAGGCGGTGGACGAAGGAATTTCCGGGAAAATACTGACCTATGGTTATATCCTTAATCATGACCGTCCTCCCTCGCAGACCCTTTGGAAGCAATATATTCGTTAATGGTTTTCAGGGCAAAATCCACGGTGTAGACATCGCCCCGTATGTCAATTCCTTTTTTTCTAAGCAGGCTGAAAACCCGTGTTATCTGGGGAACGGAAAGTCCCATTTCAGCAATCTCATCGGCTCGCATAAACACATTCGGCGGTGTATCGTAGCAGAACACGCTGCCATGGTTCATAACAAGTATCTTTGTTGCAAACCTTGCCACGTCCTCCATACTGTGGGAAACCAGCAGAACCGTTGAACCGCTGCGCCTGTGATATTCCCTTATTTCCTCCAAAACCTGCTCTCGTCCTCCCGGGTCAAGTCCCGCGGTAGGCTCGTCCAGTATAAGCACCTTAGGGCGCATCGCCATAACGCCCGCTATAGCAACTCTCCGTTTCTGACCGCCGGAAAGCTCAAAGGGGGATTTTTCTAAAAGTGCGCTGTCCAGACCGATAAGAGCCGCGGTTTCCCGTACTCTTTCTCCCACCTGCTTTTCATCCAGTCCCATATTTTTCGGTCCGTAGGCAATATCCTTGAAAACCGTTTCCTCAAAGATCTGATATTCGGGGTATTGAAAAACAATTCCTACCTTGAACCTTATATCCCTTAGATTAACGCCCTTTTCCCAAATATCCTGACCGTCTATTATTACCCTGCCCGATGTGGGGCGGATAAGTCCGTTTAAATGCTGTATGAGTGTGGATTTACCGCTTCCCGTGTGACCGATAATACCCACAAGCTCTCCGTCCTCCACTTCAAGGCATACGTCATTGACGGCAGTCTTTTCAAATGGAGTGTCGGGACTGTAGGTATAGGTAAGATTTTCCGTCCTAATAATTGCCGACAATGTAAACTTCCTCCTTTGTTGGAATTTAGGGCAACAGCCGTACTCCGTCAAGCGTTCAGAATATCGAACAGTGCATTTGCACAGCTTTCCTCGTCTATAATATGCACATCGGTATCAAAACCGCTTTTTTTCATAAGATACATAAGCTCCGTTGACTGGGGAACGTCCAGACCGACACTTCTTAGCAATTCCACATTGGAAAATACCTCGGTGGGCTTATCGTCAAGGATTATATTTCCTTTATCCATGACAATTACCCTGTCAGCCTGCGCCGCTTCGTCCATATTATGGGTAATAAGCACTATGGTAACACCGTCACCGTTAAGTCGGCGTATGGTTTTCATAACCTCCCGCCTGCCCGCAGGGTCAAGCATTGCCGTAGGCTCGTCCATTACAATGCAGTCGGGACGCATGGCTATTATTCCCGCAATTGCCACACGCTGCTTTTGTCCTCCCGAAAGCTGACCGGGACTGTGCAGATGGTATTCATACATACCCACAGCCTTTAGCGCTTCATCTACACGGCGGCGCATTTCACTCTGCTCCACGCCCATATTTTCAAGGGCAAAGGCGCAGTCGTCCTCCACAACGGAGGCAACTATCTGATTATCGGGATTTTGGAAAACCATTCCCACATGGCTGCGTATATCGAAAAGCGCGGAATCATCCGCCGTATCAAATCCCGCGGAATAGACCTTTCCGCCGCAAGGCAGGAGAATGGCGTTCATATGCTTTGCAAGTGTGGATTTACCGCAGCCGTTGTGTCCCAAAACGGCGGTAAAGCTTCCCTTTTCAACGGAAAGGTTAAGCTCTCTGAAAACGTACTTTCTGTCACTCGCAGCTTCCGATTCCTCGTCATCGTTTGTATAGTAAAAGGTCAGATTTTCAACCTTAACAATATCCTCATTCATAAACATCACCAAGTACTAATTGCCAACAAACACAGCGGTTGATCCGCAGGGGAGTATTCCCGCACATTCCACAGGCAATCCTATTTCATCGGCAGTAACCTTTCCCTTATACTCTGTGGCTACCGTTTCGGAAATGATATACGCCATAACCGAGGGAGAAAGACCGGTTGTATAGCTGTTTACTAAGAAGAAAAGGGGATTATCGCTGAGAACACGGGTGCATAGCTTCACGAGATCGTAAATGCAGTCCTCAAGCTTCCATACCTCCTGCCCCGGTCCTCGTCCGTAGGAGGGAGGATCCATTATAACCGCATCATAACGGTGTCCCCGCTTTATTTCCCTTGCAACAAACTTTTCACAATCGTCTACAATCCAGCGTATGGGCTTTTCGGCAAGTCCCGATGATTCGGCATTATCCCTTGCCCATTTCACCATTCCCTTTGAGGCGTCCACATGACATACGCTTGCTCCCGCCGCAGCACAGGCACAGGTTGCGCCGCCCGTATATGCGAAGAGATTAAGCACGTTTACAGTGCCGCCCTTGTTTATTCTATCGCAGATAAGCTCCGACATATAGTCCCAATTCACAGCCTGTTCGGGAAAAAGTCCCGTATGCTTAAAGCCCGTGGGTCTTATATTAAAAACAAGCCTTTTCCCGATTTTCAGGTCATAGCCTACAGTCCAGCTTTCGGGAAGCTTTTTGTTAAACTCCCAATGCCCGCCGCCCTTATCGGAACGAAAATAGTGACCGTCCGCCTTATTCCACAGGGGGGATTTCCTGTCGGTTTTCCAGATAACCTGCGGATCCGGACGAATAAGCGTACATTCTCCCCAGCTTTCCAGCTTTTCCGATCGGGTACAGTCTATAAGTCGGTAATCATTCCATCTATCGGCACATCTCATATGTGCGGCACATCCTTTCGGCTACATTGCGGGGCAGCTTTCCTTTATCACATCGGCAATTTCCAGTGCCATTTTGTTGATAAGGTCAAAGCGTTTTCCCTCAATCATAACTCTGATAAGCGGTTCTGTTCCGCTTTCACGGACGAGTATACGTCCCGTATTGCCCAGCTCCTCGCTCTTGCTGTTGATTATATCCTCAATCCGAGGTATATTCTTCCATGCTTCTTTCCACTTGGAATCAATTCTTACATTTACCATAACCTGCGGAAAGCGCTCCATAACCGATGCAAGCTCCGACAGTTTTTTGCCTGTGCGAACCATAATGCTCAGCAGCTGTACGGCGGTAAGCTGACCGTCGCCTGTTGTGGCGTAATCCCTGAAAATAATATGTCCCGACTGCTCGCCCCCAAGGTTGTAGCCGGAGAGAAGCATTTGCTCCAGTATATACCTGTCGCCCACCTTGGTCTGTGCGATATTTATACTTTTCTCCTTGGCGAAAATGGAAAAGCCTATGTTGGTCATAACCGTAACAACAGCGGTATCCTTTTGGAGAACGCCCCTGTTCTTCATATCTGCGGCGAAGATGGCTATAAGCATATCGCCGTCCACAATCTCGCCCTTTTCATCGATACAAAGGCAGCGGTCTGCATCTCCATCAAAGGCAAGCCCCAAATCACAATTATTACCCTTTACAAATTCCACAAGATTATCAAGGTGAGTTGAACCGCAATGATCGTTTATGTTGCAGCCATCGGGTGAGCAGCTTAAAAGGTACACCTTAGCGCCCATTCCGCTGAAAAGCTTTTCCACAGTGGCAAAGGCCGAACCGTTGGCACAGTCCACAGCTATTCTCAGACCGCTGAAGCTTTTTTCACCTGTGAAAAGCAGATGTGATACGTATCGATCAACAGCTTCGCTGTCGTGGATATAGCGTCCCACATTACAGCCGTTTTTCTGAAGCTCCGTGAGCTTTTCGGGAGTATCCAGCACCAGTGCCTCAATCTCCTCCTCCACATCATCGGAAAGCTTGAAGCCGCTGTCGGAGAACAGCTTAATGCCGTTAAATTCCATTGAATTATGGGAGGCGGAAATCATTACCCCTGCGCCTGCGTTCATCTCCTTGACGAGGTAAGCCACAGCAGGAGTGGGAACAACTCCCAGTGAAACCGCATCCGCGCCCATGGAAAGCACTCCTGCCACGAGAGCGGCTTCTATTACATCGGAGGATATTCTCGTATCCTTGCCGATAAGTATCTTAGCTTTTCCGCCGAATTTTCTGCAAAGAACCAATGCGGTGGCTCTGCCTATCTGCATAGCGGTTTCGCAGGTAAGCTCTGTGACGGCAACGCCCCTTGCGCCGTCCGTACCGAATAATCTGCCCATAATAAAAATCGCACTCCTTTTCGGAGGATAGAAAACTAAAATTACAGAATGGAAACAATATTCGCCATTTCTTCTATCTTCCACACTCAATTATATTCAAAAATCGAATAATTGTTATTAAAACAGCGTCGTCTGACCGTTCGCAGTCCCCGAGGGCGGTTCATACCCCATATGCTTGTATGCCAAGGCTGTAGCACATCTTCCGCGGGGTGTCCTTGCCAAAAAGCCCAGCTGCATAAGATAAGGCTCGCAGACGTCCTCTAATGTGACCGCTTCCTCACCGATGGCGCTTGCCAAGGTTTCCAGTCCCGCAGGCCCTCCGTTATATCCCCTGATAAGCATATCAAGCATACGCTTGTCAAGGGAATCAAGCCCCAGAGAATCTATTTCTTGTCTGTCAAGGGCAATTTTGGCAATATCGCCGTTTATTTCCCCGTGGGAGCTGCCCCCCAGAACCTCCGCAAAATCGCGTACTCTTTTTAGCAGACGGTTTGCTATACGGGGAGTTCCTCGACTGCGCTTGGCTATTTCCAATGCGCCCTCGTAGGTGCAGGGTATACCCAGTATCACTGCCGACCTTTGCACTATCTCCGCCAGCTGTTCATGGCTGTAAAGCTCCAGCCGCTGTATAATACCGAACCTGTCCCTTAGGGGAGATGTAAGCTGTCCCGCCCTTGTAGTTGCACCGATAAGGGTGAATTTTTTCAGATCCACCCGCAGCGACCTTGCCGACGGCCCTTTGCCTATTATAATATCAAGGACATAATCCTCCATTGCGGGATAAAGTATCTCCTCAATGGCTCTGGAAAGACGGTGTATTTCATCGATAAACAGCACATCGTTTTCACCCAAGTTGGTAAGTATTGCTGCCAAATCTCCCGGCTTTTCTATGGCAGGGCCGCTGGTTACACGGATATTCACGTCCATTTCATGGGCAATTATTACGGAAAGGGTGGTTTTACCCAAACCCGGAGGGCCATACAGCAGCACATGATCCAGTGCCTCGCCCCGTTTTTTGGCAGCCTCGATGTAAACGCTGAGATTTTCCTTGACCTTTTCCTGTCCTATATATTCATTTAACGTCTTTGGGCGCAGAGAATAGTCAATTTCCTCCCCATCCTCCGACTGAGCCATGGGAGAAACCATTCTGTCCCCAAAGTTCATATCACTTTGTTCAAGCATAATATATCACCCTTGTATATTTCATTGAGCAATTAAAATTTCGCCATGCTTTTCAGTGCAAGACGTATAAGCTCCTCGGTGGATAACGTCAAATCCAGCTTTCTCACCGCTCGCTCCGCCTCATCGGCACTGTAGCCCAAAACGCAAAGAGCCTCTACAGCCTCTCCCGCCGAGCCGCCGAAAGCGCTGCTGTCAACGAAGTCATCTCCTGCGGATATTCCTCCGCCCGAGTATTCCTTTGCCAGCTTGTCTTTCAGTTCAAGGACAATTCTTTGGGCAATTTTAGGACCTACACCCTTTACCTTGGAAAGCCGCTTGTGATCTCCCTTTGCAACCGTAAGGGCAAATGTATTCGGGTCAATATCCGATAAAATCGCAAGTGCCACCTTGGGACCCACTCCCGAAACGGAGAGCAGCAGCTTAAAGCACCCCAGCTCTCTGTTGTCAGCAAAGCCGAACAGGTCAATTCCGTCCTCCCTTACATTCATGTATGTATAAACGAAGCATTCACCGCCCACAGCACCTATTTCGGATAAGGTTTTGGCGGTGGTGCGGCAAGCGTATCCCACTCCGCCGCATTCTATAACGGCAAGTCCTATCTTCTTGGAAATAAGCTTACCTCTTAGGCTGTATATCATAACAATCCCCCTCAATTATTGCATATTGCCATTCTTCCGGGATATGAATGTCCGTGACAGATAGCTATTGCCAGCGCGTCCGCCGTATCATCGGGCTTTGGAACGGCCGCAAGCCCCAAAATCGAGCGGGTCATTTCCATAACCTGGTGTTTTTCCGCTCTTCCGTAGCCCACAACCGCCTGCTTAACCTGGAGCGGTGTATATTCAAAAATCGGAATATTGGCGTTGGCAGCGGAAAGGAGAATAACTCCTCTTGCCTGTGCCACGTCAATTGCCGTGGTTGTATTGGTGTTGAAATACAGCTTTTCAATTGCAAGGCTTTCCGGCTTATAGCTGTTGATAACCGTATTCATATCTCTCCAAATATCCAAAAGCCTCATACTGAAAGCCGTACCCGCAGCGGTGGTTATTGCTCCGAAGGATATCGGTTTAAATCTGTAGCCGTCATAATCAAGCACACCGTAGCCTACTATGGCATAGCCGGGGTCAATGCCTAATATTCTCATTTTTTCACATCATCTTTCAATTTTTGACTATACCCAAACAAAAGAACACATATTGATTATTATAACATATCGGTGAAAAAACTGCAAGGTTTTTGATAAAAATTTCTCTTTTTATACGCATAGTTTTCAAAAAAGCAATATAAATCGAATTTTTTGAGGAAAAAATAAAATCTCTCCCATATGAAAATCACATGGGAGAGAATAATATAGGTTGTTTTATCCGTAAATTTCCGCAAGCTCTTCATCTCTGAATTTACCCTCGATTCGCTTGAACCAGTCGTTGCAGTCCCAGAGCATAGCGCAGTATCCGTATTCTTCCGAAAGCTCCACAACGCTTTCAAAGAAGTCGTAGGTGCCATCCTTGAGAGTTTGCTTATTGCCGTCTGTGCAGAATGTAACTCCGTATTCGCCGATAACAACGCCGTATCCCGCATCGGTGAATTTTTTCATCTTCTCGAAATTCTCACGCATCTGCTCCTTATCCTCGTCCGTTCCCCAGCTGCCCTGATAGCCCCATGAATTGTCGGATTTATCGGCTATACAGAAAACGGAGGGAGTGTAGTAATGTACGGATATAAGCAGCTTATCGCTTACGGTATCCTCGGGCATTTTGAACCTTGAATCACAGGTTTTGTCTATGTCGGTATTATATCCCGCAATCAGCAGGAAACGCTCCTTGTTATTGCCGCCGCTGCTTCTCACAATATCCACAAAGGTCTGGTTAATCTCATTCACCGTGTCATAGGACGTACCCAGCTCCTCGTTGGCTGACTCGAAAATAAGCTTATCGGAATAATTTTTGTAGTGCTTGGCAATCTGCGTCCACATGGATTCGTATTTTTCCCAAGCCGCATTGCGTTCGTCCTCATCGCTTGAATAAAATCCGTCCCACCAGCCGCCGTCCCAGTGAATGTTTATAATGCAGTACATATCGTTATCCAGTACATATCCCACAATTTCGTCCACATGCTTAAAGTAATTGTCGGAAATGTTATAGTTACTGTCCATCATATTTGACCACGCAACGGGGATACGTACGGAATCGAATCCTGCCGCTTTCAGGTTTGTCATCATTTCCTTGGTTGTGACAGGCTGTCCCCATGCGGTTTCATACTTTGTGGCAGATGATCCGCTGCTAAGCCATGTTGCCACCGATTCCATTGTGTTGCCCAAATTCCAGCCGTTCCCCATCGCCTTTGCAAGCTCCACAGAGGTCATACCGCTTGTCTTGCTTGTGGCGGTTGCTTTATTGGAGGAAGTTGAAGTGCTTGTTGAAACGGTTGAATCGGATTTTGCCGACTCGCTTGAGGAAACGGTGACAGTGATTTTCTTTGTAAGCTCGCCGCCCAAGTATTTATTACCGCTCTTTTCCACAGCGGCTATGATAAAATAGCTTTTGCCCCTTTCAAGGTCTGAAACGGTGCATTTCGTTCCCGCAACGGTTTTAAGCCTTACAAACTTCTTTTTATCTCTGTCGTATTTATACACCCGATAGCCGTCTGCTCCCTCCACTGCGTCCCATGTTATAACGGCTTTATTATCGGTGACGGATGCTGTCACATTTGTCGGCGCAGGAAGCTCCGCCTGTGCGGTATAGGCACTTGCGGACATATATTCGCCCAAGCTGCTGTCCGAGGGAACGCATACACCGAATAAGCAGAATATTGCAAGGATAAGGCATAATGCTCTTTTGAATTTCATATAAAAGTTCCTTTCGATTACTCGTTAATTACCGTAGGGAAATCCGCTGCATCGTCACTCACAACAACCATTGCCGCACAGTACAGAGGTAGAGTTACCTCGAATTTATTCGGTTCTGCGCTTTCAACCACATTGATAAGCCTTATTTCAAAGCTGTCGTCATAAACCGCATATACCGCCGCCGCCGTGTAGCTGTCGTCCGAGGAGGTAAGGTCAATGACCGCGTTTTCGTTGCTGTCGGTGTCCTTATTGGTAATCATCACCGTTACCTGTCCGTCACTGTCCGCCGCATATGCGCTCGAAAGGGAAACATCGTCCGTAGCCGTGCTTATAAGCATATCGCCGAAAGCTGAACCCCTGCCGTCATAATCCGTGTAAAGTCTTATTCCCGCAAACTGGCAGTCATTTCCTCCCCAAATTGATGCAAAGTAAACTCCCATATCCGCATAGCAGCCCAGTGCTTCAGCTTGGACAATTGTACCGCTCATATCCTCGCCGCCGAAGTTGTACTCGGTGATTGCAAGCTTTGTTTCGGGGTAATACTTATCTATGGACTCCTTAACGGTGGAAAGGATAGGTACATTTCCCATACACCACTGACCTATCCAGCTGTTTTCGGAAAATCCCTCCTCATAGAGGGTACGCACAGACTGAACTCTGTCCTTGGCATCGTTTCTCGCCGATTCGGAATAATAGTGTATATCCAGCACATCAAGGAGGCGAACACCCTTTTCCTCCGATGCCTTTCTCATATTGTCAAGATAGCAGTCGATAAACCAGTTGTAGCCGTTTTCCTCTTTAAGCTCATCCCACTCGGTGCTGCTGTCGTCATCGGCAAGGTGGTCATAGGCGGTATAGCCGTAAAGTGCGGAACCGAAGATTTCCGCTTCGGGATCAAGCTGCTTTACCGCATAGGCAAGCTCAATGGATTTATCGCAAAGCTCGGCTATGGTGACAGGTTCGGGGTGAACCTCACTGTGAGTACCGCTCCATAGAGCAGGCTCGTTGTCGAGACTGTAGCCCTGAATACCTGTTTCGCTTTCGGAATTCCCCAGCTGCCTTATGATGTAGTTTACATATTCGTCCATATAAACCACACCGTCCGTAAGGTCGGGAGTTTCGGGAAATTCCCCTTGAGTTGTAAAGCGAACCTCGTTAAATCGTTCCGAGGGTGCGGTTTCTTCTTCGGTGACCGCTCCCTTTTTGTCGGCGGCAACATAACCTGCAAGCTGCAGCGTGGTAAGCTTATAGCTTATACCGTTTTCCGCCGCTTCTCTTGAAAGGGTAAGAGCGCAGTCGGCAGGGCCGCTTGATGAGGAAAGATGGCTGTCCGATATAAATTTCCAATCCGCCCCTGCGTTGGAGGCATTGGTTTCCCAGTTGTATGCGGTCATACGGTTTCCGCCCTGACGGACTGCGGTAAATCCCGCCTTATCATAATTTTCCTGATTGCCGTACTGGTTCACACCGTAGATATAGGGGCTGATTTCCTTTGCTTCTGCGGAAAAATCCAGCACAATATTCATATCATAGCCGCTTTCGGCATAAATGTCTGTGGGAACGGTGACCTCCGTCATTTCCTCCTCAATTTCCTCGTCTTGTGTATCTGTTATGGTTTCAGCCGCAGTATCCGTGCAGGCGCAAAGCACTGCCGCCAATGCTATTATCAGTGCAAATTTCTTTTTGCCGTTCATTTCGGCTACACCTCATTAATCCATACTCTCATCTGATTAAGTCCCCTGTTTCCCCATGTATAATAGGGGACTGCAATTGCTTTACATTCTGTTTTCTTCGGTCTGTCAAGGGAGTAAAGGCTCTCTGTGTCATCACGTCTGCAGGCATCTACCTCTATTGCCAAAGTACCGCCCGGCAGCTTTTCGTCATACTCCTTCAGGGTAATGCTTCCGCTGCCCTTTACGGAAAGAGCGAATACATCACCGCCGTTGTCAACTCCCTCAAAGCAGTACACCAGCGGTCCTCTGCAAAGAGCAAGCTTACCCGAAAGCTGAGGGATTTTCACCGAGCCATAGGCGAATTTCGGCGTTCCGTCAAGGGTTATTGCCAGTTCATCTCCGTCCGATGTGTCTATATATGCATATCCTGTGATAATTTTCGGTGAAATGGCTTCGCCGTTCAGTTTAACTGTATAGCTCTCACTCCATGCGGGGATTCTGACAGCGATTTTTCCGCCCCTTTGGATATGGTATGTAGCGGTGAAATCATAGGGGTATTCGGTTTCGCACCTGAACCTTATTCCGTTTCGGAAACATACCTCACCTGCCGCAAAAAGGTGACAGTATGCGGTATCATCACTCTCGCCGTAGGAATATTTTCCAAGGGAGGCAATAAGCCTTGCTACATTAGGGGGACAGCAGGCACAGGCATACCATTTTGGACGTTCGGGCAGGTCATGTCGGCAAACGGGAGAAATACCCGATATTCCCGGAGTAACCTCTAAGGGATTTACATAGAAAAATCTTTTGCCGTCAAGCTGCATTCCCGCAAGAACCGTATTGTAAAAGGCTCTCTCCATAACATCTCCGTATTCGCCCTTTACCTCGTTTTCAAGCATTCTCGATGCAAAGAACATAAGTGCCACCGATGCGCAGGTTTCACAGTATGTGGTGTCGTTTGGCAGGTCATAGTCAACGCTGAATGCCTTGCCGTGTACGGTTGACCCAATGCCGCCGGTGATATACATACGCCGCCGTGTGATATTCTCCCAAAGGCGCTTGCAGGCTTCATAAAGGGAGTTATCTCCCGTTTTCGATGCAATGTCCGCCATACCGGTGTAAAGATACCCCGCACGAACCGCATGACCCGTAGCCTCGGTCTGTTCACGGACAGGTTTGCCGCTTTGCTGATACTCTCCGCTTGTACCGTCATTACCCCAGACAGTCCAGCCGCGGTTTTTATATTCATTTCGGAAGTAATCGGGATTTACCCCTCTGCTGTTGACAAAATGCTCTGCCAGCTCAAGGCAATGCTTGTTTTTGGTGCAGCGGTACATTTTCATAAGGGCAAGCTCCACCTCGGGGTGTCCCGGAACGCCCTCGTGCTTCTCGGCGATAAATCGGTTATATATATGCTCCGCATTCTTTTCCATGACTTTCAGCAGCTTGTCCTTACCCGTTACCTCATAATAGGCGCAGGCGGCCTCCATCATATGACCCGCACAGTAAAGCTCATGCCCCTCAAGCAGGTTTGTCCAGCGTTTTTCCCTGTCCTTTACGGTGAAATAGGTGTCCAGATAGCCGTCCTCGTCCTGTGCCTCGGCTATTATGTCAATAAGGCTGTCCACGGTTTTTTCCAGATCCTTGTCGGGAAAATTTGCAAGGGAATAGGCGGCTGCTTCAATCCACTTTGCGGCATCGCTGTCTTGGAATATTTCCCCATAAAATCCGTCTGCGGTGTCCTCGCCCCTTAGGGCGTGGGCGGCGTTAATAAAGTTCTGTACCACATGGCTTTTTTCAGTGTCCGCCGCGGCGTCGCAAAGAACGGAATACTGATATGGCACAACAACGTCCTTGATAAGTTTTTGATATTTTCCCACAAAGCTTTCTGAGGTGTAAGCCGATGCGGAAATGCTTTTTTGAATTTTCATACGACAAAATCCTTTCAAAAGATTGACAAATTCTCTTATATGCATTATAATCATTTTATAATCCAAAATAAATGGATAATTTTCATCTTTATATGGAGGATTTTCATGAGTGATATAGTGATATGCAATAACGTTATGCCCGTTGTGTCCATGTGCGATATGTGCGCCGCTTCCGAGCCGTTTTATCATCCCGATCGTGTAGCCGATTTCTATGTGCTGATATATGTAACCGAGGGTGTAATATATGTGACCGAGGAGGACACGGATTATTCCGTGCTGGCGGGTGAAATGCTTTTCTTAAAAAGGGGACTTCATCATTGGGGTAAACGCCTTGTGCCAAGGGGTACAAAATGGTGCTATGTTCATTTTACCACAGACGAGCCGCGGGATATAGGGGAATTTTCCCCCGATGTGGGACCTCTCCCGCCTTATCTGCCCTCCGAGTACAGAAGCGTGATTTCCGGGTATCAAAAAAATATGCAGGGAAGCAAGGCGGAGCGTAGGCTCACGGAAATGATAAAATATGCCCTTTCGGACGACAGCATGAAAAAGTGGCGGATAAACGGTATGTTCAATGATGTGCTTACGGAAATTGTCATAGGGGACAAGGAAAGGAATGATTCCGAAAGCCTTTCGGGACGCATACGAAAAAGTGTGGCGAGCCATTACAAGGAGCCGTTTTCCTCAAAGGTATTGGAGAATGAGCTTTTTCTCAATTACAGATACATGGCATATGTGTTTAAGAGGGATATGGGTATCACCATTCAGCAATATCACATTTCGCTGAAAATGAATGAGGCGGTAAGACTGCTGCGATCTACCCTTTCCCCTGTGGGTGAAATTGCGGACACCGTGGGGTACAGCGATATGCTCTACTTCAGCCGCTGCTTTCATAATTTTTTCGGAGTAAGCCCCACGCAGTACAGGAAAAATCTAAGAATCCTTTAGCCGGTGAGATAATCCTGCGGCGGCGAATTCAATAAGGGGCATCGCCCCGTCATTCAACGAATGACCGGGGGTGTTAGCCCTTTAGGGGTTTCCGTGGGGGATTGTATCCCCCATGGAAAGACCGTATGCTCTCCGCCTGAAGAGGCGGGGGATATCAGTCGTGAGTTATATTGCCATATTGCGGTGCTGTCAGTCAGCACGAAAGCTTCTGCCCTCTCCGGGACAAATTCTGTCAAAGGTAACAAGCACCTTTCCTCCGTATTTCATCTTCATAAAGTCGTTAAGCTTTGATAAAATCGCATCGTCTGTGAGTGTGCAGCCGTAGGGGACAGCCGTGTCAAATATGGCGAGGGGAGCACCGCTGTCGTCCTCCATGCGGAAATCGTGTATGGTCATTCCCTCATAAATTTGCGAAACAAAATCCGAAAGCTCCGCAAGGCAGCGGTTGGCAGTGATATTATTCCTCTGTACGGGATCCATGTGTATCGTCATGTGAACGCCCAGGGCGGAGTATATCTCACGTTCAGCCGAGTCGGCGGCGGAATGGGCAGCCAAAAAGCTTTCGTCATCGCTTATTTCCGCATGACAGCTGCCTATATACTGTCCCGGACCGTAGCAGTGAACCATAAGGTCGTGAACTCCCAGTATAACGGGATTTTCCGCGATTATTCTCTCAATTTCCTTTGTCAGATCTTCCGAAACGGGTTTACCTATAAGGTCGTCGATAGTCTGTCGGATAATGTCGATACCCGACTTCATTATAAACAGGGAAACAGCCGCACCCATTACGGCATCAACGGGAAGCGCGGTAAAAGCGGAGGAAATAAGCCCTATAAGCGCCGCCAAGGTGGCTATAACATCGCTGCGGCTGTCCTTTGAGGTGGCAAGCATCACGGGGGAATTGATTTTTGTCCCCAAGGTTTTGTTAAATGCGGACATCCAAAGCTTTACACCTATGGAAAAAATAAGGCAGACTACAGCCGCGGGAGAGGTATCAAGCTCCTGCGGCTCGGAAAATTTTCCAAAGGAGGAGCAAAGAAGCTCAAAGCCCACAAGGGTAATAACCGCAGCTATTATGAGGGAAATAAGGTATTCCAGTCTGCCGTGGCCGAAAGGATGTTCTCTGTCGGCGGGCTTGGAGGCAAGGCGATAGCCGAAAAGGGTAAGAACACAGCTTGCACAGTCGGAAAGACTGTTGAAGGAGTCGGAGAGAACGGAGATTGACCCCGTAAGCGCTCCAACGGCATATTTTGCCGCAAACAGCACCATATTGCAGACCATACCCACAATACTGCTCAGTACACCGCACCGCCTGCGGACATTGGAGTCGGTGTAATTTTCACAGTCCTTAACAAAAAGCCTTATCAGTAATTTAGTCACAGCATATCACCATTTCCATAGTTTCCATAGGTCACTCTCATATATATTCGCATCTTAGCCGTAAAATGATTTTCGGTATATAAAAGTTTCCCGACACATCTGACAGAGAAATCGAGTGTCGGGAACTGTCATGTAAACGCTTTTTGCGCTTTTGGGAGCGTTTTCCCTTAAAGAGCCTTTTTAATGGCATCCATAAGGTCGGAATATTCCTCAAAAGCGGGAAGATTGGGGTAATCCTTTTTAATCTGCTCGGTACTGCGGAAGAGGAAGCCTGCCTTGCTTGCAAGTATCATTCCCAAGTCGTTGTAGCTGTCTCCGCTGGCAATGGTTTCAAATCCCACAGATTGAAGCGCCTTTACCGTGGTAAGCTTTGAATTTTCAATGCGCATCTTGAAGCCTGTAATTTCACCGCTGGGCGCTACCTCAAGGGAATTGCAGAAGATAGTGGGATAACCCAGCTTCTCCATAAGAGGCTTTGCAAATTGGGTAAATGTATCGCTGATTATAATAACCTGTGTAAGGGAACGCAGCTCGTCAAGGAAATCCTTTGCGCCTGGCAGGGGATCGATTTTAGCTATGGTGTCCTGAATTTCCTTTAGTCCAAGACCATGCTCCTTTAAAATACCCAGACGCCATGTCATAAGCTTATCGTAATCGGGTTCATCTCTTGTGGTGCGTTTAAGCTCCGGTATTCCGCTTGCTTCGGCAAAGGCAATCCATATTTCCGGTACAAGAACGCCCTCAAGATCCAAACAAACAATATTCATAAAAACTTCCTCCAATATAGGATATTTGCGGAAATTCCGCTGTACAAGGGTATTATATCACATCTTAAAGGAAAATGCAATAGTAAACATTTCCTTATGCTTGAGCCATGCACAGATTATAGTAGAGCCCCTTTTTCACCATAAGCTCCTCGTGCGTTCCCGCCTCGGTTATACCCTTTTCGGATATGTACATGATTTTGTCGCAGCTGCGGATTGTGGAAAGGCGGTGTGCCACGATAAACGATGTGCGCCCTTTCAAAAGGTGGTTGATACCCTGCTGGATATACCGCTCCGTCTTTGCATCTATAGAGGAGGTAGCCTCGTCAAGAACCAGTATCTTCGGGTCGGCGAGTATGGTTCTTGCAAAGGCTATCATCTGCTTTTGTCCTTGGGAGAGGGACGAGCCTCTCTCGTTGATAACGGTATCATAGCCCTTTTCCATATGGGAAATAAATTCATCCGCACCGACTATTTTGCAGGCAGCCTTAATCTCATCGTCTGTGGCATCAAGTCTGCCGTAGCGAATATTGTCCTTAACCGTGCCGCTGAAAATAAAGCTGTCCTGGAGCATTATTCCCATCTGCGAGCGGAGGGATTTCAGGGTAACGGAGGAAATATCGTTACCGTCAATTTTAATGCAGCCGCTTTCTATATCGTAAAATCTCGATATAAGGCTTACAATGGTGGTTTTACCCGCTCCCGTAGGTCCTACCAGGGCAATGCTCTGTCCCGCCTTAACGTCAAAGGATAGATTTTCAAGTATATGAACGCCCTCCTCATAGGAGAATGTGACGTTTTCAAAGCTCACATCACCCTTGATTTTAGGCATGGCAGCGGCATTTTCCTTGTCAGTAACCTTAACGGGTTCGTCCATAGTTTCAAAGATACGTTCCAATGAAGCAATGGTGTTCACAAAGGTGTTATATAGGTTTGACAAATTCATGATAGGCTGCCAAAATCGTCCCGAATATCCAGTCATTGCGGCAATAGTACCCACAGTCATTCCCCCTGCCGGACCTATTGCAAGCAGTCCCACGGCATAAATTGCGGCTGTTACCCACACGGAAATATTATCCGAAACAGGCCATACGGCGGAGTTTAGGTAGATAGCTTTCATCCATGCGCTGCGGTGGTCGTTGGAAAGGTGGCGGAAAATCCCGTTATTTTCCTCCTCTCTGTTAAAGCTTTGGGTAACCCTTACGCCCACAAGCCCCTCATGGAGATATGCATTCAGGTTGGAGGATTTGTTTGAAACCCGCTGCCATGCCCTGCGCTGCGCTGTTTTTATAGCGAACATGAATGCGGCAAATATAGGCAGACCCGCAAGTACCACAAGCGCCAGCCTTGGGCTGAGTATAAACATGAAAATCGCTATAAATATCAGGTTAAGTATTTCCAGCACAAAGTTGATTATTCCGTTTGTAAGCAGGTCGGAAACGCTGTTTACATAGTTAATTACCCTGTTAAGTATTTTTCCGTGAGGGCGGCTGTCGTAGTAGTCGAAGGACAGCTCCTGCAGGTGTGCAAATAAATCCCGACGTATATCGCAGATCATATCCTGTCCCGCTTTTGTCATAATCCTTGAACGCATTGTGGAAAGCACTACGTTTGCGGCTATGGTTAAAAGCAGCAAAAGCGCCAGTATAACAAGCTCTTTTCTGTTTCCCTCGGGAATTGTTACGTCAAGGGCTCTTTGAGTGATAAACGGTCCTAAAAGAGAAACCACTGCGGCGAAAATACTTATAATTAGGGCAATCGCCACCTGCTTTTTGTATTTTGCAACGTATTTCAGTGCGCGTTTGAAGTGCTTTATGTCGAAAGGGGTTTCAAGCACCTCGTCTATATCATACTTATTTCTTGCCATGTTAAGTCACCTCTGCTTTCAGCATTGCAGCTCATAAACTTCGCGGTAGTAGCCCGTCTGTGCAATAAGCTCCTCGTGTGTGCCCACAGCCTCGATACTGCCGTTGTTAAGCACAACTATCATATCCGCATTTTTAGTGGAGGATATTCTCTGTGCTATAATTATCTTTGTACATTCAAAGTCGAGATGTGAAAGGCTTTCTTGAATGTAATGCTCCGTTTCCATATCCACGGCGGAGGTGGTATCGTCCAGTATCAATATAGACGGTTTTACCGCCAACGCTCTTGCAAGGGAAATTCTCTGCTTCTGTCCGCCAGAAAGCCCCACGCCTCTCTCACCGATAATGGTGTCGTAGCCGTCGGAGGTTTCTCTGATAAATCCGTCAGCCGCAGCAAGGCTTGCAAAGTGGTGAACCTCCTCCTCCGACATATCACTTCTGCCGAAAGCGATATTGCCGTCAATGGTGTCGGAAAACAGCAATACGTCCTGTGCGGCAAGTCCTATGTTGGAGCGCAGTCTGTCAAGGCGGTGCATACGAACGTCCACCCCGTCAACCTTTACCGAACCGCCGGTAACATCATACATTCTAGATATAAGATTTATAAGCGTGGTTTTTCCCGAGCCTGTGGGGCCCATAATTGCAACGGTCTGCCCCGCCTTTATTTTCAGGGAAATATCGTGGAGCACCTCGTCCGATTTTCCGTAGCGGAACGAAACGTGATTAAATTCAATATCACCCTTGTAATGCTTCGGAGTTTCAACGGCATCGGGACGGGTGACAATAAGGGATTTGGTGTAATAAACCTCGATAACCTTGGCAGCGGATGCCATAAATCTTTGCAGGTCGTTGATTATATTACCCAGCTGGCGCATAGGGTTTGACATCGTCCAGATAAGCCCCGAAAATGCGGTAAATTCGCCCACCGTTATTCTGCCGCTGATAACAAACATACCGCCTGCAAGGAGCTGAACCGCCGAAAGTGCCTGTGCGGTAAGCTCTGTGTAGGGGAAATATTTAAGCCATGTAAGAGATGCCTCTTTATTGGCGGCGGAATATTCCGTGTTTTCCTTTTCAAAGCGCTGAATTTCATAATCCTCCCGTGCGAAGGCTTTAACAACTCTGTTTCCGGAAATGTTCTCCTCGGCTCCTGTGTTCATAACGGAAAGCTTTTCACGGAGCGCCACATATTTCGGACCTATTTTCTTGTGGAACGCGGACGTTACTACAAAGATAACGGGTGTCAATGCAACCATGCACAGCGCCATAAGCCAATCTATGGAGAAGAAGAATATTACCGAAGCGGCGTACAGTACAATGCAGCCTAAAAAAGCGTCTATAAGGTAGCTCATAGTGTGTCTTACCATGTCCAAATCGCTGCTTAGCCGCGTCATAAGGTCGCCTGTGCGTATTCTGTCGAAGAAATCCGCATCCTGCTGCTGCACATTTTCAAACAGCTTGGTGCGAAGCTTAAATACAAGAGCCTGTGAGGATTTCTCGTACATAATTGTTTTTGTGTAGGAAATTCCCGTTCTCAGCAGAGTAAATCCTATCATAAGCGCCAAAAGCATGATAAGCCTGTCCGAGTACTGTGCCAGGTTCTCCTCCACATTTTCACCGTAGATAAAGTTATCCACAATTTCCTCGGAAATATACGGAGAGATTATGTACATGGACTGACACACAATTGTAAATATAATCGCTGTGATATACAGCGCACGGTATCCCGTAAGGTTTTTCCATAGCCATTTCAGTTGAAACATTTATATACCCCCTTAGGTGCAAAAAGTATATTTTCTTTGTTTTAAAGAATTCATTCAATGTGACAATCAGTATAGCATTTTAAATTATAATATTCTATAATAAATAATATTATTCCAAAATTGTAAAAATCTATTTTTGCGGTGCAGCTGATATATCTGACCCTTTGGTCGATGGGCACTGCGAACGGAGCTGATGGGCGGATGTATTGCTTAATATATCCGCCGTATATTTTTACTGTCGGGCGATAAGCAAGGGCTTCCGCAGCATTTTACATATTGTGCCAAAAGAGAAAATATTTGCAACTAACAAAATTTAATCTTGCAAATTGGCCGCAATTTCAATTTACCGTTTATATGTCGATTGACAAGGCATATACTGCATTTGTTAATATTAAATTTACCAAAAACACAAACTAAACCGTAAATTCGTTATTGCAATTGAAGTAACTCTAAGATATATTATAAGTGTAAGATAGAAAACGCGAAAGGGCAGCATAAATTCAATAGTCTTGAATTATAAACGTAAAACATAAAATTTGCAAGTTTCAAAAACAATTGTTTCATAATATGGGAGGTAGGAGCATGAAAAGAACAGCGTACATAGTGAAAAGACTTGTATCGATGATTTTTATATTGTTTGTTGCATCGTTCCTCATTTTCTTTTTACTGCGCATGTCGGATGTTGACCCTCTTTCGGTGATGATAGGAAATAATCGCGCAACCGATGAGCTTAAGCAGACACTTACGGAGAGATATAATTTGGATAAGCCGCTTCTGATACAGTATTTTATCTGGATTAAAGGCGTATTGGTCGGCGATTTCGGAATTGATTATATTGACGGTCAGAATATCCGCGAACTGATTGCAAGCCGTATACCCGTTACATTGGGGCTTGTGACCATGAGCTCGGTAATAGGCTTTATAATAGCCATTGCCTTAGGAGTAATTTCCTCACTGAAAAACGGTGAGGCGACGGATTCGGTGCTGTCGGCAGTAATGCTTATACTGTCGGGCACGCCCTCATTTTTAATATGTATACTAGTGCTTATCTTTATGACGCAGTATGTTCCGGGATATACCTTTATAGGCTCATACTCAACCTTTGGGGAGTTTATGCAGAGAATAACAATACCGAGTATTATAATGTCACTGTCTTTTGTGGCTATGCTCGGAAGAATAACCCGCAGCAGTATGATACGTCAGCTTCAGTCGCCGTATATCGGCACAGCGCAGGCTAAGGGACTTGACGGATTTTCCGTAACCTTTAAGCACGCGTTCCATAATGCGGTTATTCCCGTTATCACCGCAGGAGGCTATATGGTAGCGGGCGCAATAGGTTCAACGGTAATCATAGAGCAGATATTTTCCCTTCCGGGAATAGGCGGACTGCTTATCACCGCAATACAGGAGAGCAATTACCCGATTATACAGATACTTGTGCTGTTTATGCTGGCGGTATATCTTGTAATGAGCTTTTTGATAGATATATTGTATACCGTTCTTGACCCGAGGGTTGAGTTAAAATAGGACGTTCGCAGAAATTCGCAGCCCTTCGGCTGCATTGAGTCGTGAAAGGTTTGATTGTATGAAAAATAAAGCAGGAGTATTCTTTACCCCCGTGGTTACCGTTACGGGAATTATACTTGCAGCCGTTTTGCTGATTTCCGTATTTGCCGATTTTATCGCGCCGTATGACCCGTTGGCGACCGATCCCACATCGATTTATGCCGCCGCTTTTTCGGAGGGACATATCTTCAGCACGGACGGCTTGGGGAGAGATTTGTTTTCCAGACTGATATGCAGCGCAAGGACATCTATTTTCAACGCCGTGCTTGTTGTGGCGTTTGAGGCGATAATAGGCGTTTCCGTGGGACTTTTGTGCGGATATTACGGAGGCTTTTTGGACAGCATTATAACAAGAATATGGGATTTGGTAAGCGCCGTGCCTCCGCTGCTTCTGTCATTCCTGCTGATAAGCGTTTTCGGAAAGGGTATGTATACGGGAATAATCGCTATAGGTATTTCCTACATTCCCATGACTGCAAAAATGGCGCGCTCCATGATAATGACCGAGAAAAAGGCAGTCTATGTTGAGGCATGCAGATCAATGGGTATGTCCGATGCAAGGATAATATTCGTACATATCCTCCCCAATGTCATTACAACGATGATTTCCCAGTTCACACTGGATATAGGCTCAGCTATTACATCTATGGCAACGCTTAGCTTTCTCGGATTGGGAGTACAGGCGCCGGATGCCGATTGGGGAACACTGCTGAAGGACGGTATGGGAAATATCTACAACAGTCCCACACTGCTTATAATTCCCGCACTGTGCATAATGATTGTCACCGTTTCCATTAACCTTTTCAGCGACGGAATACAAAACTATATCGATCCGTCACAGAGAAAGCTGCCAGCCTTTAAAAAATATGAAAAGCGTCTGCACAATGAAGTGCTCCCCTTTTGTTAGACAATGTGGTATAATATAAATATACCAATTAAAAGTCTAATGAAAGGGGATATTTTTATGCCTAAAGGAAAGCCAAACAAAAGGTATACACCAGAATTTAAAATCATGGTTGTAGAAACAATGCAAAAGGAAAAACTGAGCTAAAAAGAAATAGAGAGAAGATTTGAATTGCCGCACAGACGAGCCGCCGATTGGGAACGAATCTACCTTGAAGAAGGAAAAGAAGGACTCTATGTTGAAAGAAGAGGACGAAAGTCAACGGGACGCCCTCCAAAACTGAAGAAAGAGGTGGAGGAAGACCTCATCGCAGAAAT
>MSHL01000002.1 GCA_001941135.1 Ruminococcus sp. Zagget11 | reverse complement strand
CCGGCGAGAGTATATTTGCCGTGAGTATCGTTACCCCCGATACAACGGGCGATTACAGCGTTATAAGGCTCGTCAGCTCCTTTGAGGAGATAGATAAACAAATAGCCTCGTACATTGCCGCTATGGTGCTTCTATTTTTAGCTATGCTGGTTCTTACCCTGTCATCGGGACTTTATTTTGTAAAATCCATAGTTTTTCCCGTAAGACAGCTGGGCGCTACCGCAAGACGATATGCAAGGGGCGATTTTTCATTGCGTACAAATGTTGAAACGGATGATGAAATCGGCGAGCTTTGTGATATAGTCAATAAAATGGCAGATGAGCTTTCCCAGTCGGAAGCAATGAGGAATGAATTTGTTTCGGGTGTTTCCCATGAATTGAGAACCCCCTTGACCGCCATAAGAGGTTGGGCGGAAACCATAGCCTCTATGCCTGACGACAAGGAAACCATTGTCAAGGGAATGAGGGTTATTTCCTCGGAAACGGATCGCCTTTCGGATATGGTTGAGGAGCTTCTTGATTTTTCAAGAATGCAGAACGGCAAATTTACCCTTACCAAGGGTAATGTTGATATATTTGCGGAGCTTGCCGATGCTGTGCTGATTTATGCGGAAAAAGCCAAAAGTGAGGGTATTGAGCTTGTATATAATGAAACGGAGGAAATACCCATTGTATACGGCGACCGCAGCCGATTAAGACAGGTTTTTATAAATATTATAGACAATGCTATCAAATATTCGGAAAAAGGCGGTTTAATCACTGTACAGGCGGTTGTTCCCGATGACACTAAGGTTGAAATTGAAATAAGCGATACGGGCTGCGGCATAAGCCCGGAGGATTTACCTAAGGTGAAAACAAAGTTTTTCCGTGCCAATCACAACAAAAGAGGTTCGGGAATAGGACTTGCCGTTGCCGATGAAATAATTACCATGCACGGAGGCTCTTTGGAGCTTTTCAGCGAAGAGGGAATGGGTACGACTGTTGTAATAACGCTTCCCTGCCGCACCGCTGCAAAGGAGGTATAAACTGATATGGATTTGAGTAATACCGAAAATCAAACACTTATCGCTGTGCTGGTTTCGGCAGATACGGGAGAGTTTGACGCACAGATATCTATAGATGAGCTTGAAGAGCTTGCCAAAACGGCAGGCGTCACATCATGCATACAGGTCATTCAAAAACGTCCTGCACCCGATCCTGCAACATATATCGGATCGGGACGGCTTGAGGAATTAAGGGATGAGGCAGCTAATTTGGATGCACAGCTGCTTATATTTGACTGTGAGCTTACCGCAAACCAAATACGGAATATTGAGGCTGCAACCGATATACGGACTATAGACCGAACAACCCTTATCCTTGATATATTCGCACAGAGAGCCATTTCCCGTGAGGGAAAAATTCAGGTAGAGCTTGCACAGCAGAAATACCATCTTGCACACCTTGCGGGAAAAGGCGTTGAGCTGTCAAGGCTCGGCGGCGGAATCGGTACAAGAGGTCCCGGTGAATCAAAGCTTGAAACCGACAGACGTCACATTCGCCAGAGAATTAAATCCTTGGAGGAATCTCTTAAGGAAATAGATCAACGGCGTGAGCTTATTCGCAGCAGGCGTAAAAAGGACGATGTGCTGACGGCGGCGATAGTGGGATATACCAATGCGGGAAAATCCACCCTGCTTAATTCGCTGACACAGGCGGGTGTACTTGCGGAGGATAAGCTGTTTGCCACCCTTGACGTAACAACCCGTTCCATTGAGCTTCCGGATGGCAGAAGCTTGCTCCTTGCCGATACGGTCGGACTTATCAGCCGACTTCCCCACAAGCTGATAGAGGCATTTAAAAGCACTCTTGAGGAGGCTGCCAACGCTGATATTCTGCTGAATGTAATAGATGTAAGCAGTCCCGAATGTGAAGAAAAGGTCAACGTCATGAATACACTTTTATCAGAACTGGGCTGCGATGGAATTCCCAGGATAAATGTGCTTAATAAATGCGATTTGCTTGAGGGCTCGGAGAATATTTCCGAAGATGGATGCACTGTTAAAATATCCGCCAAAAACGGTACGGGGTTTGATGAATTGCTGAAGGCAATTTGTAATAATCTTCCCGAAACGGCAATCCGAGGGCGTTTTCTGATACCATATGACAAATCCTCGTTGCTTAACACAGTGCGGACTGACGGAAAGGTATACTCCGAGGAATATACTGCCGATGGAACTCTGATCGATGCTCTTGTGGATATTAAATTAGCTGATCTTTACAAGCCATATTTATGTAATAAGTAGTTCTTATATTTTTAATGATATATGTCGATAAATGTAACAAAATCATGATATAATGTAATTTAGCGTGTCATGTATTGATATTCCAACACGGAAGGATCTGATCCCTTGATTAACGGCAAAATGTTCAAAGATGCTCTTGTTTCTGCCGCACTTACCTTGACCGATATGAAAAAACAGGTGGATAGGCTAAATGTCTACCCTGTCCCCGATGGAGATACCGGAACAAATATGTCGCTTACCGTAGGTAATGCCGTAAGCGAGCTTAATGCGCTTCCAGATAACACACCTATCTCCCTTGTAGCTCAAAAGGCGGCATTTGCCATGCTCAGAGGGGCAAGAGGAAATTCCGGAGTTATTACCTCGCTGCTGTTTCGAGGCTTTTCAAAGGGCTTTGAGGGAAAGGACGAGGTTGACTGCGAGGATATAGCCACAGCTTTGGAGCTTGGCGTAGAGGGCGCATATAAAGCCGTCATGAACCCCACAGAGGGTACTATCCTTACAGTTGCGAGAATATCAGCCGAAACTGCACGCAAGGGTACTCATCTGGTAAACGACCCCATTGCCCTTTGGGCGGATATTGTAAACGCTGCCGAGGATGCACTTGAAAAAACCCCCGATCAGCTGCCTATACTGAAAAAGGCAGGCGTTGTTGATGCGGGCGGAAAGGGTCTGTGCATTATCTTTGAAGAAATGCTTAAAGCGTTCAGAGGTCAGGCAAGGACTGTGGTTCAGATTTCAGCGGCGGATGCTGCCGATGACAGACTTGCATTTTCCGTTGAGGATGATGATACTGCCGAAATTACCTTTGGCTATTGCACGGAGTTTATCATAAATGTCACCGAAGCTGATAAAAATCCCATGGATTTGAGGGCATACCTTGAAACCATCGGCGACTGCGTTGTGGTTGTTGACGATGACGATATCATAAAGGTTCATGTTCACACGGATCACCCGGGTAATGCCATTGAAAAGGGACTTACCTTTGGTGCTTTGTGCAACCTTAAAATAGATAATATGAGGCTGCAAAGGGAAAAGAAAGCCGAGGCTGCAAGACTTGCCGCCGAAAAGGAAAAGGCAGAGCTAAAGCCTGTGCCTGCCGAAAAGCCTTTGGGATTTGTTGCTGTTGCTGCAGGATTCGGAATTGAAGCGCTTTTCAAGGATTTGGGCGCAGACTGTGTCGTTAAGGGCGGACAAGCCATGAATCCCTCATCGGATGATATATTAAAGGCGGTTTATTCCGTGCCTGCGGAAACTGTTTTTGTGCTTCCAAATAATAAGAATATCGTTATGGCAGCCGAACAGGCTATGAAGATGTCACAGAGGAACATCTGTGTTCTGCATACAAACTCCATTCCCCAGGGAATGTCGGCAATGCTTGCCTATGACCCTGACGGAGATTTGGACAGCAACCGCATAAATATGACAGCTGCTGCCGAAAATGTTCAATCGGGGCAGGTTACCTTTGCTGCCCGTGACAGCAGCTTCAGCGGTCACGATATAAAAGAGGGAGATATTCTTGCTCTTGAAAACGGCAGACTTGCTTTTTCAGAAAGAGATCCGGCAAAGGCTGCCTATAAGCTTACAAAGCAGCTTATTAAAAAGGTTAAGGATGCGTCATTTGTCACCGTTATTTACGGTTCGGATGTTACCGAGGAAACAGCCGAACAGCTTAAAGAGCAATTTGAATCAAAGTTTTCCGGAATTGACGTAAGCTTTATTAACGGTGGTCAGCCTGTTTACTACTATATTATTTCTGTGGAGTAATTCATAAGTATGAAAAAAATAACAGCGATTACAGGTTATTACGGCAGCGGTAAAAGCACCTTTGCCGCCAACTATGCCATTGAAAATGCAAGAAAGGGCATAAAGGTAACTGTTGCCGATATGGACACGGTAAATCCCTATTTTCGCACGGCTGATTTGGGCGAGCTGTTTTCCAATGCCGATATTCAGCTTGCTTCCCCGCTTTTTGCAGGAACAAACCTTGATGTTCCCGTGCTGCAATACAATATTGAGGGACTTGCCGCGCAAGGACGCAGCATAATAATAGATATGGGCGGTGACGATGCGGGGGCATATCCCCTCGGTCGTTACAGTACCCTTATAAATTCCATGGGCAGTGATGCGGAGCTGCTTTATGTAGTAAATTTTTACAGGTGCCTTACGAAAAATCCCGCCGAGGCAGCTGACTCTCTGCATGAAATCGAAAATGCCTGCGGAATTAAAGTCAGCGGCATTATTAATAACTCAAACCTCAGCATTGAAACAACAGCTGATGTTATAAATTCCGCCATACCGAAAGCGCAGGAGCTGTCGCAGGTTACAGGTCTGCCCATAGTTTATACTGTATATCCTATGGGGATTGACCCTTCACTGATTACAGCGACTAACCTTTTTCCGATAAGGCGATATATCAAAAATCTATGGGAACCCGAAAATTCCTGAGAGAAGGGAGATTATAATGGCTAAAGTAACTGTGGATATAAGCAGATGCAAGGGCTGCGGTCTGTGCGTTTCTGTCTGTCCGAAGAAGATTCTGGGAATTGACAGCAAAACCCATACCGAAAAGGGATATTACCCCGCTGTATGTATCGGCCCTGAAAACTGCATCGGTTGTGCGCAATGCTATGCTATGTGCCCCGATTATGCCATTACCGTTGAGAAATAATGGCAAATGTAACTACTAAATTTAATAAGGATGTGAACCCCTTTGGCAAACAATAAAACCGAAAGAGTGCTTATGAAGGGCAATGAAGCCCTTGCTGAGGCGGCTATAAGATGCGGATGTCAGTGTTATTTCGGTTATCCTATAACACCCCAGTCGGAAATTGCCGCTTATATGTCAAAGCATATGCCCAAGGAGGGCAGAGTGTTTCTACAAGCCGAAAGCGAAATAGCCGCTATCAATATGGTATACGGTGCCGCTGCTTCGGGCGTAAGAGCAATGACCTCCTCCTCCTCTCCCGGAGTATCCCTTAAATCGGAGGGTATATCATACCTTGCCGGTTCGGATCTCCCCTGCCTTATAGTAAACGTTATGCGAGGCGGCCCAGGACTTGGCGGAATACAGCCTGCACAATCAGACTACTACCTTGCCACAAAGGCAGGAGGACACGGCGATTTTTCCATGCTGGTCTTCGCTCCAAGCTCCGTACAGGAAATGGCGGATTATGCCGTAAAAGCCTTTGATGAGGCAGACAAGTGGAGAATGCCGGCTATGATACTTACCGACGGACTTTTAGGTCAGATGATGGAGCCTGTTACTTTTAAGGATTCATACTCAACTCCTATTGAAAAGCCTTGGGCTTGCGTTGGTCATGATAATAAGAGGGAGCATAACATTATAAACTCCCTTTACCTTAAGCCTCAGGAGTTGGAGGATTCCAATATTGCACGTTACAAGCGTTATGAATTGATAAAGGAGCAGCTTCCCGAAGCTGAAACCTTTATGACCGAGGACGCTGATATAATCGTTACCGGCTATGGCGCATGTGCAAGAATTTCACGAAATGCTGTTATTGCCGCAAGAGCGGAGGGCATAAAGGCCGGTCTTATCAGACCTATTACCCTGTGGCCTTTTCCCAACAAGGTGTACCGTGAGGCTGCTAATACCGCAAAGGCATTCCTTGACGTTGAGCTGTCTATGGGACAGATGGTCGATGATGTCCGTCTTGCCACCGAATGTACCAGACCCGTTAAGTTCTACGGAAGAACGGGCGGCATAATTCCCACACCAAATGATATTTTTGAACAGATAAAGGCTCTTGCCAAGGAGGTGCTTTGATAATGATATTGACTAAACCCCACGCTCTCACCGAGGCAAAGACATCCTTCTGTCCCGGATGTACGCACGGAATTGTACATAGACTGGTTGCCGAGGTTATTGATGAAATGGGTATTGAGGGTGAAACCGTAGGTATATGCCCCGTTGGATGCTCGGTTGTATCCTACGATTACTTTGCCTGTGATATGATTGAGGCAGCTCACGGACGTGCACCTGCTGTTGCTACAGGCGTTAAGCGTTCTCATCCCGATAAATTCGTTTTCACCTACCAGGGCGATGGTGACCTGGCGGCGATAGGTACCTGTGAAACCGTTCACTCTGCCACAAGAGGTGAAAATATTACCATAATCTTTATAAATAACACCATTTACGGCATGACAGGCGGTCAAATGGCTCCCACTACCCTGCCGGGTCAGGTAACTCAGACCACGCCATACGGAAGAGATCCCCTCGTTGCCGGTTACCCGGTGAGAGTTTGCGAAATGCTCTCCACACTTATGGGAACAGCCTATGCCGAAAGAGTTTCCGTTGATACTCCTGCAAGAGTAAGAGCGGCTAAAAAAGCTATTCGCAAGGGCTTCGAGATACAGAAAAATAAGCAGGGCTTTTCCATTATTGAGGTTCTCTCTACCTGCCCTACAAACTGGGGAATGACCCCAGATCAGGCTCTTGAAAGAGTTCGCACCGAAATGATCCCCTATTATCCTCTCGGTGTATATAAGGATATTACCACACAAGAAAAGGGGGATGCTTGATTATGACCAGTGAAATTCAGCTTGCAGGCTTCGGCGGTCAGGGCATACTGTTTGCCGGAAAGGTTTTGGCGTACTGCGGTATGTATTCCGGCAGAGAGGTTTCATGGCTCCCAAGCTATGGTCCGGAAATGAGAGGCGGCACATGTAATTGCTCCGTAATTCTTTCCGATGACAAAATAGGCTCGCCGGTAGTGCAGAACCCCAGCGTGCTTATCGCTATGAATCAGCCTTCATTTGCAAAGTTTATATCCGATGTTGTAAGCGGCGGAACCGTTCTTGCCGACAGCTCCCTTATCGATGTTCAGACAGATAGAACCGATATAACCGTGTATTCCGTTCCCGCAACGGATATGGCTAAGGAATCCGGTTTGACAGGCGGAGCAAATATTATTCTCCTTGGTAAGCTTATAAAGGAAACGGGTTTTATCTCTATGGAGGACATAGAGGGTGCTTTAAGGAAGATTATTCCTCCGAAAAAGGCTCAGCTTATCGAGAACAACATGAAAGCAATCCAGCTGGGATATGATTATTAATCGGTATATATATTACATCGCCCGCGGCAGTAAATAACGCGGGCGATATTTTTACATAAAACTGACATTTTCACAAATTATGACGGATTAATTCAATTTAAATGCATATAAAAATATCTAGATCCGCATTTTTCGTTGAAAAACCTTAAATTTGCAATAATTCGAGTTTTAAATTGCAAACAAATTTATGTGTATATGTAAAAAAATTAAAAACCATTGACAAGTGAATTAAATGGATATATAATTATTATAAGATGTTGATCAAGAAAAGAGAATATACAATTTGGGCAATGACGCTTATCATATGGGCGATCGTTGCTTTTTTTTCGACACTGTATGCTGCGTAAATATTTTCCCTTTGCTTCTGAAATGTCTTTCTAAAATAAGGAGTGTGGATTATGGAAAACAATGTACAGTCGTTTATACCGACCGCTCTTACCGAAAGCTCCGTGGAGATAAACGAGCTTTTACGCAGATATGGGGTAAAATTCGGCATCTATAAAAATGGCGTGTTTAAGGAACAATTTTTTCCCTTTGACCCTATTCCGAGGGTTATTACCCATGAAGACTTCTCACAAATCGAAAAGGGACTTTGTCAGAGAGTAAATGCCTTGAATATGTACCTTTATGACATTTACCATGACAAGAAAATCATAAAGGACGGTGTTATTCCCGAGGATTTCGCATATATTTCAAGTGGGTATCTCCCCCAGTGCGAGGGCATTACTCCAAAGAACAAAATATACAGCCATATTTTGGGAATAGATTTGGTTCAAGCGGACAGCGGAGAATGGTATATTCTTGAGGATAATCTGCGTATTCCCTCCGGTGCGTCCTATCCCCTTATTGCAAGAGAGCTTACAAGAATTTCCGCACCAAAGGCTTTCAGCGAAAACTATGTCGCAGATAACAGAGATTATGCCCAGCTGCTGAAAAGCACTATGGATTACGTAAACTGCGGCGGAATCAACGCTATCCTTACACCCGGACGATACAATGCCGCTTATTTTGAACATTCATACTTAGCGGAGCTTACAGGCGCAATGCTTGTGGAAAATAACGACCTGTTTGTGGAAAACAATATACTCTACTGTCGTACATACTCCGGCGGAAAGGAAAGGGTCGGTGCGCTATATCGCCGAATTTCCGATGATTACCTTGATCCGCTGTGCTTCAGACCCGAATCCCTTATCGGTGTTCCCAATATAATGGAAGCGTTCAGAGCAGGAAACACGGCTATCATTAATGCACCCGGAAACGGTGTTGCCGATGATAAGGGCATTTACTACTTTGTCCCTAAGATGATAAAGTATTATCTGGGTGAGGACGCTATACTGAAAAATGCGCCCACATATCTCCCCTTCTATGAGGAGGATTTCAAGTTTGTTATGGATAATCTTGAAACCCTTGTTATCAAGGATGTTGCGGAAGCGGGCGGATACGGCGTTGTATTCGGAAACAGCCTTTCCTCGGAAAGACTGGAGGCACTGCGTCAGATGATAATTGCAGAGCCGAGGCGCTTTATCGCACAGGAGGTTATTAACTTTCGTGATTTGCCTATTATGGAAAACGGAGAAACCGTTATGCGTAAGGCAGATCTGCGTGCATTTGTTTTAGCAGGAGAAACAACAAAGGTATGGGCATCGGGACTTACTCGTTTTTCCCGTGATCCCAGCTCGTTTGTAGTCAATTCATCTCAAGGAGGAGGCTTTAAAGACACACGGGTATTATCTCAGTAGAACACGGCGATCGTCTTTTTTGGCTTGGCAGATACGTTGAATGGTCGTTCACAACATTAAAGGCGGTAGAAATACATTTTGATAAAATGATTGACAAGAGTCATCAGGCTTGCAGCGAATTTATTGAGGCTTTCGGTTTGGTAGGAAATTGGGGAACTGCCGATGCTTTCCTACAAAGCTTTATCTTTGATAAGGTAAATACCAATTCGGTTGCCCACAGCCTTGAGTCCGCATATGACAATGCCATAATGCTCCGAGAGGAAATTTCCACAGAGGCAATGTCCTTTATACAGATTGCTATGGATAATCTTGAAAAAACAAGGACGTTTCCCAGGGAATAGCTTATAAAATGCTTCCCCTTGAAGATATTCTTTTCGGATTTTGGGGCTGTATCGAGGATTATTTTTATGATGAGGAAACTAAAAACATAATCAAGTGCGGCAAGTTTGTTGAGCGGTTGGATTTGTATTTCCGTTTAAGCTATCCCGAAAAGGATATTATACGTGAGTTTGGCAGACTTTGCAAATGCCTTTCCGAAGTGCCCAAAAACACACCGTACAGGTATAATACCGCGTCCCTGTCTGTGCTTGTGGAAATAATAGGCTCTGACAATATACTCAAACAAACATCCCAGGCACTTTCGGCGCTTTCCAAACTGTTTGAGGGGTAAGCCTATGAAAACAATCAGCTTTGCCTACTCAACGCGTCTGACCTTTGATGATAATGTCATAAATCACAGCTTTGCGCTGAGGTGTATTCCTATAGAAAGTCCTCCGCAGCGAATAGTGTCTTATAACCTTACGGTTACTCCCTACACTAACCTGAATTATTCCACTGATACCTTTGGAAACAATGTGGCAAGCGGATATATTGCCCGACTGCATCGCTATTTGGATTTTGACCTGCATGGAGTGGCGGTAATGGACAGCACCGTGCCAAAAACGGATTTGCGTCCATTTTACCACTTCCCTTCCCTTATGACGAAACCAAACGAAAAGGCGGAGGAGTTATTTTCCGCTGTTCGGGACAAGCTTGCTTTCATGAATCCACGGGAAAAAACAGTCTATCTCGCCGAATACATTCACTCCTTTTTGCGCTATGATAAAAGCTTAACAGGCATTACCACTACCGCAGCGGAAGCTATTGGGTTGGGCGGCGGTGTTTGTCAGGATTTTTCCCATGTTCTGCTGATGCTTTTGCGTATGTCGGGGGTTCACTGCCGTTATATAGCAGGGTTGTCCTTTTGTGACGGTGAAACCCACAGCTGGATTGAATTTTGGGATGGAGAACAATTTGTAGGCTATGACCCGACAAATCTGTGCTATGCTACAGATGAATATATAGTTCTGTCACAGGGACGGGATTATGTTGACTGCGCTGTGGACAGAGGGCGTATGTTCGGCGCATACACAAGGCAGGTGCAGCTTGTAAAAAGCAAGCTGGAAATTTTGAGTTACGAATAATAGAGAAAATTTATATGAGCAAGGACGCTGACAGCACCGCATTTGTTTGCAGTATCAGCAGACGTTTGCGGTGATTTTGTTATTACTATCAAAATGAAAGGATTGTGTGTCAGATGATAAAAACCGTCACGGAAACCATGCTGGCTGTCAATGAAAAGCTGCGGATACAAAAATCCACAATCAAAAACGGCAGCGAAAAAAAGCGTATATGCATTGTCACGGGTACTCACGGAGATGAACTGGAGAGACAGTATCTTGCGTGGCTTATAGGCGATGAATTAAGGAGGAATATCTCGCTGCTTGACGGCACAGTGGATATTTACCCTGCTTTGAACCCATTGGGAATAGACTCGATAACAAGAGGAATTCCTCAATTTGACCTTGATATGAACAGGGTTTTTCCAGGTTCGAGAAACGGCACTATGATTGAAACCGTTTGCTCCGCTATAATTGATGATATAAGCGGTGCGGATATATGCATAGATGTCCATTCAAGCAATATTTTCCTGAGAGAGCTGCCGCAAATCAGAATGAGCGTTCCCACATCGGAAACACTTCTTCCCTATGCAAAAATGTTGAACGTTGATTTTATATGGGTACATGAGTCGGCGACAGTGCTTGAATCAACCCTTGCACACAGCCTTAACAGCACAGGGACAAAGACGCTTGTTGTGGAAATGGGCGTGGGAATGAGAATTACACGGGAATACGGACGGCAGATATTTGACGGTATTTTCAACCTTATGAAAAATATGGGTATGTGGAAGGGTGATACCGTAGAGCCTCGCAGACCTATTATTTCTCAAAACAGTGCGGTCGGATTTGTAAATTCCGATGCGGACGGCGTATTCCTACCCGAAGTAAGCTTTGGCGATTATGTGAAAAAGGACGATGTTTTGGGTAATGTCCTTGATCCGCTGAGGGGAGAAATAAGAGAAGTCGTTCGTGCAGTGTGTGACGGATTGGTATTTACATTGAGGGAATATCCCATTGTATATGGCGGCTCATTGCTGGCAAGAATACTCACTATTGATGATAAAACCGTAAAAGGAGGCGGCGAAATATGAAAAAGGAAATACTGTACTCACTGAAATCCCCTTACAGGGATAATCTTGATGTTATAGGCTGCCGCTTTGGTTCGGGAAAGAAATCAGTTGCCATTGTAGGCGCTACAAGAGGAAACAAGATTCAGCAGATGTACATATGCTCCCAGCTTGTAAGGACGATGAAGCGTCTTGAAAAGACAGGGAAAATATCCCCCAACTGTGAAATTCTGATTATACCCTGTATCAACTACTATTCCATGAATATAGGCAAGCGCTTTTGGACTATGGGCAATACGGATATCAACCGTATGTTCCCGGGATATGACCAAGGAGAAACCACACAGAGAATTGCCGACGGAGTATTTCGCAAATTAGAGGGGTATGAATACGGCATACAGCTTGTAAGCTTTTATCAGACGGGAAACTTTCTGCCCCATGTAAAGCTGATGGAAACAGGCTTTACCGATCCTGCGGATATGGAGCGCTTCGGTCTTAAGTACGGTATTGTGCGCAAGCCCCGTCCATATGATACTACGACCCTTAATTATAACTGGCAGATATGGGAAACAAAGGCATTTTCCGTTTATTCAAATGAAACCAGCGGAATAGACGATGTTTCCTGTTCTGAGGTTGTAGCGGCTATATTGCGGTTTATGTACAGTATCGGAGCAATTACAGAAAAGAGTGTTCCAGGCTATAAAACGGAAATCATAAACGAATCGGACATATACCAGATACGCTCTTCTGCGGGTGGAATATTCCGTGCAGATGTTCCCACGGGTTCACCGGTTGAACAGGGACAGGTTATCGGGCGAATAATCGACCCGATTGACGGTAAAACCATCTCCCAAATCACCACTGAATATGCCGGAACGGTATTCTTTGAATACAACCAGCCGCTTATCAATGAAAGTACAATGTGCTTTAAGATTATTGTTTGAGAAAAAAGTCCCGCACGGAGATTAATCCGTGCGGGACTGATATTTTTATTACCTAATATTACTTATTAAGATTAGCCTCAATCTTGTCAAGCTGAGCGTAGAGAGCATCGGGAATATGACCGCCCTTGTCGGAGTTGAAGATACTAATTTGTCAGCCGCTCGTATAGCCACAGTAAATACACACACCGTTACTATTATATGTGTGGGTGTAGTACTGATACACGCCGCAAATGCTACAAGTTTTTTTATGTGCCGTACTGCTGTACTGACTGTAAGTAAAACTATGAGAAGTATGCTGTCCAAGAATAACAGCAGCTCCTTGTTTATCAGCTGTAGTTATTGAAGTGGGGGCAGCAGAACTTCCAAATTCATTGCACATCAAATAACTATTGGTTGACACAGTAGCCGGTATATCTTTCAAACCGATTACATGACCCAATTCATGAAGAGGAACATGAGTCTTTGCAGTAGTAGATTTATCCTTCAAAACATCATTCCAATTAACCCATATCGCAATACTTTCCGCATTTGTGCTGTAATGCTGATATCCCGAACTGTCTATTACTGCACCGGCTCTGTATGTAATAGCCCATGCAGACGAACCACAAACAGCAGAAATTTGTGCGGATGTTTTACTCCTAAAAATTGCACTGACTGATGTGTTATCAATCTTCATTGTCATCAGGTCACTGCCATTAAACGTTGCTGCATTCCACTTTGAAACAGCATTGTTTATGTAAGTTTCAAACGATGTTCCCTCGAAAAGTCCGCAGTCTACGGTAAGGGCAGTGTTATAACTCCCCCAATGTACGGAATCCTCATATATATCCCAATGCGTTGTACTCACACTATGCTTATATCCACAATCCGAAACACTGTGAGCAAACGTTTTTACAGTATAAAACGAAACAATCGTCATAGCTAAAAAACGGAAATGATTATTTTGGCTGCATTATTCCAATACCGCATTATCAATCACCTCTGCTTCTCCACTTTGAATATCAAAATCAACAACGGCATCAAAATTCAAAAGCCTATAACCGCGCTTGCTCCAATCTTCACGAATAAACTCTGACAAATCCGCGATTGTTGACTTTTGAGTGTAATTTACGGGATTATTAACCGTTGATGTAACAACAAACTCCTCGCTTGTCTGCAAATTCATATCTAAATTTTCCAAGGAATCATCGGTTAATCTGATGTTTTCATGGCTGATATGGTAGGCAAACTCAATGTCGTTTATTGTATAAATACTGTAGGTCATTTCAGGCAGCGCAATGCACCAAGACGAACCGATGTTAAATACTGGTGCCGCTAATTTCTGACCGACAAGATACACGGGATCACTTTCAATCTGACTGCCGCTGATGCCCACTTTTGCAATGTTTACAGTCATATCAACAGATTCATCATTCATAAGGTCATAATAAATATTTGCAAGGTACAACGTTGTACTGGTCAAGAAGAAGTCCTCACCTGTTATTTCGACCGCTTCCTGCGGAGAATACACTGAAAGAATTTCATATTCGACAAAACTTACCTCATCATAACATTCTATATAATCCCGAAGCTCTTCGTAAGAAGTTGGGTTTCCCGTTGCCGAGCTGCTTAGAAGTTTAACGTTGTCATATATAGGAGTATATTCAACGTCCAATATGTAATCTGAACTGCACAATTTATCACTCGTGACGGTTTCAGTACCCTTGCCGACAAAAGTACTGCCGCCACAATTCAAAGCTGCCTCATCACATACTATTGTTGTTAAATGACCGTCCTCAACCTGATTAAAAGCAGTTTCTTCAGGCGTTACTGTATCATTGCAAGCACAAAATATTAAAGACACAGACACTGTCAATAAACAGATTTGTTTTTTCATTATGCTTTCACCTTTCAGATATAATCGTTTCTAACTCTGTGATTGCCAAAAAATCCGTAAAACATTACTACAATTGTAGCATGAGTTTAAGTTTCTGTCAACAGTTTTTACACAAATACACTATAATTAACAAAACTTATACAAAATAAGCTTATATATTTACAAAAAGAACCAACGCATCACAAAAAATACGTTGGTTCTCAACTTCAAATATTTTATGCCGAAAACAGCTTACTTGTTAAGATTAGCCTCAATCTTGTCAAGCTGAGCGTAGAGAGCATCGGGAATATGACCGCCCTTGTCGGCAATGTCTTCCTTGTAGTATCTGCGCATCTCTGCAATTTCCTTCTTCCAGAGATCCTTGTCAACATCAAGGAGCTTATCCATAACCTCGGGTGTAACCTCATCCTCAATACCGCTTACGTTGATATCGCCCTTCTTGGGAACATAACCGATAGCTGTTTCCTCAGCATCGATTGTACCCTCGCAGCGCTTGATGATCCAGTCGAGAACTCTCATGTTATCACCAAATCCGGGCCACATGAAGTTGCCGTTCTCATCCTGCTTGAACCAGTTTACATTGAAAATCTTAGGAGCCTTATCGCCGAGGATATCGCCCATTTCAAGCCAATGTGCCCAGTAATCGCCGACATTATAGCCGATGAAAGGCTTCATAGCCATCGGGTCGTGACGGAGTACACCAACTGCGCCGGTAGCTGCTGCGGTTGTTTCGGAGGAAACCGCAGAACCCATATATGTTCCGTGAGTCCAGTCAAAGGACTGATATACAAGAGGAGTAGTGGATGCTCTTCTTCCGCCGAAGATTATAGCGGAAACAGGCACACCCTCGGGATTATTGAACTCAGAAGAAACGCAGGGGCAGTTCTCAGCGGGAGCTGTGAAACGAGAGTTGGGGTGAGCCAGCTTCTGGGGCTTGCCGTCGGGACCGATAACGGAGGTAAATTCCTTACCGTTTACCTTAGCGCCCTTCCACTCGGTAGCATCCTCGGGAGGATTCTTATCAAGACCTTCCCACCATACGGTATTGTCCGCATTATTGAGGGCAACGTTGGTGAAAATGGTATTCTTTCTTGTGGATGCAAGAGCGTTGTAGTTGGACTTAGCGTTTGTTCCGGGAGCAACGCCGAAGAATCCGTTCTCAGGGTTGATAGCATACAGTCTGCCATCCTTGCCGGGCTTCATCCATGCAATATCATCGCCTACAGTGAATACTTCATAGCCATCCTTCTTATATCCCTCGGGAGGAATAAGCATAGCAAGGTTTGTCTTTCCGCAAGCAGAGGGGAAAGCAGCGGTGATATACTTAATTTCGCCGTCGGGCTTCTTAACACCGAGGATAAGCATATGTTCAGCCATCCAGCCTTCATTCTTACCCTGATAAGAAGCTATTCTAAGTGCAAAGCACTTCTTGCCGAGAAGAACGTTTCCGCCGTATGCGGAGTTGATTGACCAAATTGTATTATCCTGGGGGAACTGTACTATATATCTGTTTTCGGGATCAACATCTGCCTTGGAGTGCAGACCTCTTACGAAGTCATCGGAAGTATCTCCCAAATTCTCAAAAGCCTGCTTACCCATTCTTGTCATGATGTTCATGTTAAGAACAACATAAATAGAGTCGGTAATCTCAACACCAACCTTAGCGATAGGTGAACCGATAGGACCCATTGAATAAGGGATAACGTACATGGTTCTGCCCTTCATAACACCATCGTAAAGAGGAGTGAGCTTTGCATACATTTCAGCGGGATCCATCCAGTTGTTGGTAGGACCTGCCTCTTCCTTAGTGGGAGTACAGATGAATGTTCTGTCCTCTACACGAGCAACATCGTTGGGAAGAGTTCTGTGATAAAGGCAGCCGGGAAGCTTTTCCTCGTTAAGCCTATACATCTTATCTCTGTCGCCATCGGGAAGACTGCACACCTCATCGGTAAGAGCATCAAGCTGCTCCTTGGAACCATCGATCCATACAGCCTTGTCAGGCTTGGTCAATGCTACCATCTCGTCTACCCATTTGAGCACATTAGGGTTTTTGGTAAGTGACATAATGACATATCTCCTTTGCACAATAATTTATCGGAAGCGGCATTACCGGACATGAATAATTTGAAAACCATTCTTGCAAAATTCACTGTAAAGAAATCCGCAGGGGCGGCAAACAGTGTATTTCTTGCAGCTTGTAACGGCAAGCCTCTTACCGGATATTCTTTAGCGGCACGGCATACACAAGAAAAACCTGTGCAGCACACATGAAGCAATGCGCCGCCGAAAAACATTCCATGCTCCTATTATACCCTATATTTGCACATATGTCAAGCACATTTTTCGTTAAATTTTGCAATTATACCTGTGATTATATTGTCAATTATTCGCAAAAAGGGAGAGTGAGTCAATAGGTATAATAGATGTTACATTTCCGCTGTATTCCTCATATTCGCCCATACTCCCCATAATGCGAATATCCTCATCAAGCCGTTCGCTGTCCACGATAAACTCCACCATATCGCCGCATCCCTCCCAAAGCCACACATAGCTGTTGGTTTCATCGGTATGAGAATCGGCCTTTATATCCCCCACGACCGCCGTAAAGCTGTTTCCCGAATCCAACGTAATAATAAACCTTTCACCGCAGCTTTCGGCATATGCCGTACCCAGCGCAACACACACGTCCCCGTCTATGCGGCGAATACCTTGGCTATCGGTATATGCCTCCTGCTGCATTTCATACTGCACAGAGGAGGTGTCCGTGATTGTGCGGTAATCCATATATGTCTTAAAAGCCGTATCCACCTCCGGAATAGGCAGACTCTCGACCTGCACAACAGGCTGATTTGCGGCAATAGCTGCCGCCAGCGTCAGGGTAACAATTTTACTCATGCAACATATCTCCCAATTTTTTCAGATAAAATTTCTTATGCAGTAAATATTCCCGAAAAAATATTTACTTATACATCTCATGAAATTTTATCGTATTTATGCCGCATAATTTGTCATTTTACAGGAGTTGATTTATATATTCCCGTAAAAGCAAAAAGCATCCCCAAAGGATTTTCCTTTGGGGACGTTATTTATAACGCATTTATTGTCAGGGTAACACTGCACAATCCGATAGGTAGCTTTTCCAACCCTCGAAAATACGCCACTGAGAGGGTTGCGAAAAGCTATTGTGCGGTGTTTCCCTAGGGTAACGGTTGCGACGGCTACTTAATTTTACCTGCCGCCACCGCTTTTGGATACCACTTCTGAAACCATACGGTAAATATTCCTATAAGCATGGGCAGGATTGAGTTTATTAAGCCGATATAGGGCGACAGTGCCGTTTTCATTAAAAAGTACGACCATACAGACGATAATATATACATAATCCCCCATACTGCCGTGAGGATGCGATTTGTTGTTACAAAAAGTGAGTTTTCAAGGGCTTTGTTTCCGCCGTAATCGTTCATTGAATAGTATGCCGTCAGCGGTATCTTCATAAGACAGGTAATCGCCCACATAAAACCGAATGCAAAATATGAAACAGGCTGTACTATTCCGATTGGCAAGCCCATTATTACGCCCACAGAACAGCATCCCGCCGCCGCACAGGATATAAGGTCGTAAAGAGTCTTTTTGCTTTTATAGAAGATTAACGGCTCTATTAAGCAGACCGCAAGAGATAGAATAGTCCCCCATTCACTGTCTATTGCGGGAAAAATCCAGAAAAACATCCATGGCAAGAGAAGCAGCAGCATATTTGTCTTGCTTTCTTTTGCAGCGGGTGAATTTGAAGTCGAACTTTCACTTTTACCCGAACCGAAGTAATTATCCCAATTCATCATAACTTCAAAATCGCCGCTGACCGAGTACATATGCTTTGCCATCGCCTCCGTACCGCTTATTTCTCCGACAGCTATTGCTTTCCACACGCTTATGGGTGTTTCAATGAGGGTTGTATATTCTCCCGAAAAATCCTCCGTCACTCTGCTGCCGTCTTTTCCGAGAATGATACGGTATTTTTTTGTCAATATCCGTATAATGCATATCCAGTACAATATCCCTGCCGCCGTAGGATTCCTTTCGGTACATTGCCGCCATCTGCTTGGTGAATACAAGGGAATCATCCTGCTTTTCACCGCTCTTTGTATCAATTCCCCAGCTGGCGTCTGCCATTCGCTCAAAAACGTCACGGGGATACAAAAGCGTATTTAGCTTATCACGGGTGTCAGCAGATATTCCGCCGCTTATATACTCCTTACCCGCTGTACGGATAAAGCCCAGATATTCCTCTGTTCTCTGCGAAAGCTCCTTAACCCTAAAAAGCTCGCCCTGACCGCAGAAAACAGCGGTATAATTGCCCTTACCGCAGATGTGGTCAAACATTGCAGTAACGCTTTCATAGTTGCTTTCTGCGGTGTAAAAGCCGCAGGTGGATATAATGACGGTTTTTTTTGCCGCTCATATCATAGCGCGTGGGGTGTCCTCCGCCGACAGTGTCGGTGTTCATAAACGGCAAAATCATGGGCAGCTGTCGGTCGATAAGGCACTTTAGCTTACCGGGAACATTGAAATAATACAGTGGAAAGCTCCATACGGTAATATCCGCCCAAAGCAGCTTTTCAATTACTCCCTGCATATCATCGCTTATACAGCACCTGCCGGGAGTTTTGTCCCAACAGGCAAAGCAGCCAAGACACGACTTGATGTTCAGCTTATTTACATCAAGTACAGCTATTTCCGTATCATCGCCATGAACAGATTTTATCCCGTCAAGAAATGCCCTTGTCAATTTATAGGTATTACTTCTCTCCCCTTTCGGACTGCCGTTAATTACAAGTATTTTCATATCATTTCCTCCATTCGTGCTATACATTCGTCCGCCCATTCAATATACATTCTCATGTTTTTCCGTCCCAAGTTCAACGTCATCTGCCAATAGGCTGATTTTTCCCTATTCTGTATAATGTTCTCAAAAAGGTCTATGGTTTCCTCCACCGATTCAAGTGATTTTAGGAATTCCTCACAGGACGAGCGGAATTTCCTGAAACATTCAATATTTTCCTGCGGTGATCGTTCTCCCAAGAAGAATACCTTCATCAAAAGCGGCGACCTTGACTCAACGGTAAGCCCTCCCTGTGAAAGCCATGTCATAAGCTCCTTTCTTCCCTTTTCCGTAATGCTGCAAACCTTTTTGTCGGGTTTACCCTCCTGTTCAATCATGGTCATAGTAACCATACCGTTTTTCCTAAGGCCCTGCAGCTCCCTGTAAATCTGGCTTGTCTGCGCCGTCCAAAAGAAATTCAGCGAATTGTCAAATACCTCCTTGATTGCATAGCCTGTCATATCATGGTAATTAAGCAGTCCAAGTATCCCATGCTTTAGCATTATATTCCTCCTATATTCCACAAGTAGAATATTACCCTGCTTACTATTATACTCCACTTGTGGAATATTGTCAAGGGGTAATATAAGGAAATTTACGTCTGAATTTCACTTGACAACCTATACTCATAATGATATAATAGTAAAGGTTAAACACACTGATATTATAGGAGTGGAATATATGAATATCAAGCTGACAAATGCACTTATACCGTCCCTTGACAATATGACAATCAGTGAGGGCTGTGTTATTGTTGAGGGTAATTCCATTGTCTACGTGGGAGATACACCAAATGACAATGACAAGGTCTATGACAGGGTAATTGACCTTAAAGGAAACCTAATACTGCCCGGCTTCTGCAATGCCCACACTCATTCCGCAATGGCCTTCCTGCGCAGCTATGCGGACGATCTTCCCCTGCACAGCTGGCTTAAGGATGACGTTTTTCCCAACGAGGATAAGCTCACTCCCGAAGATATATACGTACTTTGCAAGCTGGCTGTTGCGGAATACCTCACAAGCGGAATAACCTCCTGCTTTGATATGTATTTCTTCCCCGATACGGCGGTAAAGGCATTTGTTGACACGGGATTTCGCTGCACATTCTGCGGAGCAAAGCTTGAAAATTTAGAAGAATATTACACTACCTTAAATAACGTCAGCGACCTTATCACCTTTAAGCTAGGATTCCATGCGGAATATACAACTCCCATGGAACAAATGAAGGAGGCAGCGGCTCTTTCGCAGAAATACAAGGCTCCCGTTTGGTGTCACAACAGTGAAACCAAATCGGAGGTTGAGGGTTGTATAGAACGCTATGGCATGACACCAACCAAGCTGATGGACAGCATTGGTATGTTTGAGTACGGCGGCGGCGGATTTCACTGCGTCCATGTAAACGATGAAGATGCTGATATTTTCCGCAGGCATAATATGACCGCTGTCACCTGTCCGTGCAGTAACTCCAAGCTTGCCAGCGGAATTGCAAAGCTTGATAAATTTACCGATAGAGGTGTTAATTTGGCTATCGGTACTGACGGTGCGGCAAGCAACAACGCACTGGATATGTTTAGAGAAATGTACCTTATGACTGTGCTGCAAAAGCTGGACAAGGACGATGCGGCGGCAATGCCCGCACAAACTGTACTTCGTGCTGCCTGCGAGGGCGGTGCAAGGGCAATGGGACTTGACCGCTGCGGCAGAATAGAAGCAGGCTATTTGGCGGACTTTACGGTAATAGATATGCATTCGCCAAATATGCGGCCGCGAAACAATATCCTTAAAAATATAGTATACAGCGGCTCAAAGAGCAATGTAATGCTTACCGCCGTAAACGGAAAAATTCTTTACAAAAACGGCGAATTTTTCATTGGCGAGGATATTGAAGACATTTACACGAAAGCGGAAGGAATATGCAAGCGAATTTTTGAAGGATGATAAATACTCTTTGGTTGAAAAGTTAATATTTATATGATATACTAACGGTTGTAATTTTTGCAAAAGGAGATTTTTATAATGACGGAAAATATCCGATTTCCACTTCCCTTAAGCGCGCACATCATATTTGTGGTAGTAAGTGTGGCTCTGCTCATTCTTTGTTATATCTACCGCAGGCATAATTACCATATACTGCTTATAATAGGAATTGCCTCCACGTTGCTTGTCTATGCCACAGATACAAAGCCTACCTTTTATATACTGGGGTTGGAGGAATTTATCCTGCTGATACTTGCTGTAATTGACATGGTAAGGGCTTCCCGTGCAGAGGCGCTTGAGGAAAAGGCATCTCAATCCAAACCGCCTCAGCATTACGCCGACAGCGCCCCACAAAACGAGGATACCGACGACAGCACTACCGAATAATTACCGAAAGGAAGTGCTTTTACATGAAAATAGCACTGCTTGAAACGAAAACAGTTTCCGCCAATGATGTTTCATTGGACGCCTTTTACAGATTGGGAGAGGTAAAAGCATATCCCCTTACCAAGCAAAGCGAAATTGTCGAAAGATTAGAGGGCGTTGAGGCTGCGATTATCAATAAAACCGTATTTGACAGGGAAATAATAGAGAGCTGCCCTAACCTTAAATATATAGGACTTTGCGCAACAGGCTACAACAATGTCGATATAAAAGCTGCGGCGGAACACGGTATCACAGTGTGCAATGTTCCCAACTATTCTACATCGGCAGTAACGCAGCAGGTATTTTCCTATGTACTCCATTTTGCCTGCCGCACCGCGGAGTATAATGATGATGTTCACAATGGCGGTTGGATCAATTCGGAAACATTCTCCTACTTTAAAATACCTACATTTGAGCTTGAGGGCATGACCTTAGGTATTTTGGGCTTCGGCACTATCGGCAAAAGCGTTGCCCGTGTGGGAAAGGCTTTCGGTATGAAAATACTTGCCTGCACCCGAACACCGCAGCAGTTTGAGGGAGTTACTTTCTGCTCTCGGGAGCAGCTGTTCGCAAACTCGGATTTTATTACTCTCCACTGCCCGCTTACTCCACAAACAGACGGTCTTGTAAATATGGAAATGCTAAAGCTTTGCAAGCCGACGGCTATACTTATAAATACCGCAAGAGGTCCTGTGGTAAATGAAGAGGATCTTACCCTTGCGCTTAACAGCGGCGTTATTGCGGGTGCTGCCGTGGATGTTATTTCCCGTGAGCCTATGTTGGAGGGCAATCCTCTGATGACTGCGAGAAATTGCATTATTACACCCCACGTTTCTTGGGCGCCCGTTCAGACAAGACAGCGTGCCGTTGACATTGCTGCGGAAAATTTGCGGTGCTATATCGAAAACAAACCGCAGAACAAAGTAAACTGATTATAATAATGGTGATGAAAAATGTACGATATATCCTCAAAGAAACGTGTAGTTGTCAAGGTTGGAACATCTACTCTTACCCACAAAACAGGTAAGGTAAATATCAGACGTATGGAAAGGCTTGTTAAGGTTCTTTCCGATTTACAGAACAGCGGACTGGAAATAATCCTCGTGTCCTCCGGTGCTGTAAGCTTGGGAATGGATAAAATGGGCTGCCGCACAAAGCCCTCCGACACCCAGACGAAGCAGGCTTGTGCCGCTGTGGGACAATGTGAGCTTATGTACCTTTATGATAAGCTTTTCGGCGAATACAATGTCAATGTGGCTCAGATACTCATGACTAAATACATAATAGAAACCCCCCGAAAGAATAATGTTGAAAACACATTTGAAAAGCTTATTGACAAGCGTATTATTCCGATAGTAAACGAAAACGACACCGTTGCAATCGATGAATTGGAGCTGGAGTTTGGTGAAAACGATACCCTTGCCGCACAGGTCGGTATATACTGTAAAGCAGATTTGCTCGTGATTTTGTCAGATATTGACGGTCTTTTTGACAGTGATCCCCATACAAACCCCGATGCCAAACTGATACCTATTGTCACGGAAATAAACGACCATATCAGAGGACTTGCGGGCGGAGCGGGCTCAGCACTGGGTTCAGGCGGTATGATTACCAAAATCACCGCCGCTGAAATTGCAACACTGTCGGGATTTGACATGGCTATACTTAACGGAAGAAATCCGAACACTCTTTACGATTTGTTTGACGGAAAACAGATTGGTACTGTTTTCATTGCTAAGTAATTACGGAGGTTGTGTATATGTCTTACATTGAAGATTTGGGCGCAAAAGCTCAAAAGGCAAAGCAGTCCTTGGCTATAGCTTCAACAAAGCAAAAAAATGACGCTCTCATTGCAGCCGCAAAGGCTCTTTTGAAAAAAGCCGAATATATTACGGAGGGGAACCGCATTGACCTTGATGCTGCCGAAAAAAACGGTATGCCCAAGATTATGCTGGACAGACTTCTGCTTACAGATGCAAGAATTGAGGGTATGTCCAACGGTATGCTCTCTGTTGCAAAGCTTACCGACCCTATTGGCGTAATCGAAAGCGGCTCGGTACGTCCCAACGGTATGAGAATAACCAAGGTTCGTGTGCCTATCGGTGTTATCGGTATAATTTACGAATCCCGTCCCAATGTTACCGCTGATGCAGCTGCGCTCTGCCTGAAAACAGGAAATGCAGTCATTTTAAAGGGCGGCAAGGAGGCATATAATTCCAACAAACGGATACGCGAGGTTATTCGGAGTGCCATAGAAACCGTGGGACTGCCCGCTGATTGCGTTCAATTTGTTGACAATACTTCAAGGGAAGTCACCACGGAACTGATGAAGTGCAGCAAATATCTTGATTTGCTGATACCGAGAGGCGGTGCGGGACTGATTAAAGCAGTAACGCAAAACGCAACCGTGCCTGTAATTGAAACGGGAACAGGTAACTGTCATGTATATGCTGATGCCACTGCTGATATAGAAATGGCGGTAAATATTATAGATAACGGAAAAACCCAGCGCCCCTCCGTATGCAATGCCATAGAAAGCCTGCTTGTACACAAGGATATAGCTGAAAAGCTTCTCCCTGCCGTAAAGAAAAGGCTTGATGAGCATAATGTTGAAATTAGGGGATGCGAGGAAACAAGACGTATTCTCGGTGAATGTGTAGTCCCGGCAACCGATGAGGATTATGCAACGGAATTTCTCGATTATATTATTTCGGTAAAGGTTGTTTCCGACGTGGACGAGGCTATAGCACATATTAACAAATATTCCACGGGACATTCCGAGTGCATAGTTACCGATAACCTAACAAATGCGGAAAAATTCAAGAAAGAGATAGATTCCGCCTGCGTGTATGTAAACTGCTCCACCAGATTCACCGACGGCGAAGAATTTGGGTTTGGCGCTGAAATCGGAATATCCACACAGAAAATCCACGCAAGAGGACCTATGGGACTTATGGAGCTTACCTCCTCAAAGTATCTCATAGACGGAAACGGTCAGATAAGGTAATGCGCCTATGAATAAAAACAAGGAAAAGAGTAAGGATTCGGCTGAGCCAAAGAGCAAACGCCGAAAGGAAAGTGACAACCGTGCCGAAAATGCCGAAATTATCGATATGCTTGACAGTGCTTTTAATGAGGATTTGTCGGAGCTTAGCGAGCTTTCGGGACTTGACGAGGAGCAAAACGATACCGCCAAGGGTAAAGCGGAGAATAAAAACCATTTTATTATCGGTTTGTTTGTTATGGTAATGTCCGCCATAGGAATTATCTGCACTGTTGGATATATAATCGGATTTGTGGGAGATATAGTCAACAACACAAAGCAGAAAAATGAGTTTGCGGACTTTATTTACCCTGTGGTAATATGTGACCCCGCACCATTTGACGCGTCACAGCGAATGAAAAACGAAACGGTTATATCGGCGGCTATCTGGGATATTATTCTGTACGAGGATCAGAGCAAATACGAAACCGAATTTGATTATATCATTGTACCGGAGGTTGAAATTGAGCAGCACGCCGTGAAGCTGTTCGGTGCGGGACTGACTATCGAGCATACCACTATAGCGTCAATTGATCTGTCATTTTACTATGATGAGGAATCAAGCTCCTACCGAATACCCTCAAATCCGAAATATTTCTCCTACTCCCCCACCGTCACGGAAATTACCAAAAGCGGAAATGTATACACCTTAACTGTGGGTTATATCTCCCCCACCCCGTCATGGCTTGCGCAAACCTCATCGGAAACTCCCGAACCGGAAAAATACGTTGAGTACACCTTAACCGAAAGCGGCGACAGCTATATAATAACCGCTATCAGGCAATACGAAACAGTAATCGATGAGGATTTTTAAAGGAGCAGATAAATAATGCCGAGAATATACCCGCTTTTTTCATCAAGCAAGGGCAATTCCTATTACATTGGCAGCAGCAAAAGCGGAATACTTATCGACTGCGGTGTTTCATATTCGCGACTGCGAAGGGCACTTGATATAAACGGTCTGTCTATGGAAGCGGTGAAAGCTGTATTTATCACCCATGAACATACGGATCATATTTCGGGACTTCGTGTTTTAGCCAAGAATAACGATATACCCGTATGCTCGCGGACGGAAACACTTCGTCTGCTTGCCGACAGGGAATGTATCAATTCCGAAACCCGCTGCTTTAACGTTGAAAGCCAATCGGTAAAAATCGATGAAATCCTTGTAAACAGCTTTTCTATATCTCATGATGCTGTAAGTCCGTGCGGATACAGAGTAACCTTTGACAGCGGTGAAAGCTGTGCGCTGTGTACTGATTTAGGCTTTGTAAGCGATGAGGTATTAGCCGGACTGAACGGTTGCTCCGCTGTGGTTTTGGAAGCAAATTATGATGAGGAAATGCTGCGGTTGGGATCCTACCCGACGGAATTGAAAAGACGTATACGTTCTGATCAGGGTCACCTCTCGAACAGAGAATGCGGTGAATTGGTTGCAAGGCTTGTGGCAGGGGGTACAACGGAAATTATACTCGGTCATTTATCCCAAGAAAATAACACTCCCGAAACAGCACGTAAAACAATAGAGAATATACTCGCCGATAAGGGATATATCTGCAATAGGGATTATATGCTTACCTGTGCGCCTGTTGAAACCACGGGCGGTCACTGTCATTTTTAATAAATCGAGCATGATGGGCTGATGCTGCTTACACTGCATCAGCCTTAATTATGCCTATTATCCTGTTAATCTGTATTTGCATAGGTAACATGGTTCCATATTCCTGTGTAAATTTGTAAAGACTAATATTAAATATCATTTAGCCAATTTGATAAATTCTGTATTGACATAGAGCATTATTTGATGTATAATTAAACATAGTAATTATATAGGCAATATATAATTATTACACCATAATCAGTGCATAAAAGTTTTGTTTTGAGGGTGATACCTTTGGATGAACCTAATATAGAATGTATAAGCGTAAGCTTTAGAACCGCGCCCTCACATATAAGGGGCAGACTTGCCTTTACCGAGGAAACACAGCGGAAATTCCTGAAAAAAGCCTGTGAAAACAGAATTTCTCAATGTGTTATTATATGCACCTGCAATCGCACCGAGGTGTATTATTGCGGAATGTATGAATCCGCAATAGGGCTTCTTGCGGATTTTGGCGGATTTGACGTTCGCGAGCTTACTCCCCTTATAATGCGTTTTTGCGGGAAAAATGCGGTTTTTCACCTATATAGGGTTGCCTGCGGTATAGACTCAATGGTGATAGGCGAGGATGAAATATTGGGGCAAACAAAGTCGGCATATTCCCGTGCAAAGGAAGAAAATACGGCGGGCTTTGAGCTGAACAGAGTATTTTTAGGGGCAATTTCCTGCGCCAAGAAAATTAAGACTGAAACAGCTTTATCCAAAACCTCCGTGTCTGTTGCGACCCTTGCCGCCAATGAAGCTGTGAAATTCAGCGAAAAGCCCACTGTCTTGCTTATAGGCGGCAGCGGAAAAACCGGTTCAATCATGCTGAAAAATCTTATCTCACACAGACACGTAAGTATTTACGTGACCGAAAGAAGTCACAATGAGGATTTAAACACCTTTAGGGATATTCCTCAAATCCATATAATCGATTATTCCCACAGATATTCCGTTATAAATGATTGCAGCTGCATAATCAGCGCAACCTCATCACCCCACCACACCATAACCGCGCAAGGTCTTTCGGAAAATAATGTAAATAACTCCCACAGGCTCTTTATAGACCTTGCCGTCCCTGCGGATATAGAAAAATCCGCTGCGGAGGAAAGCGGTGCAAGGCTTATGGGAATAGATTATTTTGAACAGCTGTCTGCGGAAAACAACGCACTCAAACAGGACAGCGTTGAATACGCAAAGAAAATAATCGAAAACTGTGCAGACGAATTATTTAAGGAATTTGCTTTTCACAGCTTTTTACCGTTAATGCGGGAAGCTGAGGATAAATTCACCTCCGTTGGCTTTGAAAAGCTGATTTACAAGCTAAAAAGCGACTTGACAAGCAGCGAATTTTCCGCTCTTCTAAAATCACTTAAATCCGATCTGGAGGGATAATAATGGGATATTTTCCGTTTTTTGCGGACATAACCGATAAATTATGTCTTGTGGTGGGCGGCGGCAGAGTTGCGCTGCGTAAAATCCAAAGGATAAAGCCCTTCGGTGCAAGAATAACGGTTGTATCGCCGTTAATCTGCGCAGAAATCCGTGAAATTAAGGAAGTGGAAATCCGCGAAAGAGCTTTTATCGCTTCCGACTTGGATAATGTGGATTTTGTCGTATCCGCCACAGGTGTCAAAACCGTTGGCGAGGAGATTTTTCGCCTTTGCATAGAAAAGAATACCCCCGTGAATACAGTGGACGATAAGGAAAAATGCACATTCATTTTCCCGTCACTGATAACCGAGGGGGATATTACACTGGGAATATCTACGGGAGGGAAAAGCCCCCTTTTTGCAAAATACCTTAAAGAAATAATTCAGCCGCTGATAAATGAGGATAATCTTGCTTTGCTAAAGATATTGGAGGAAAAGCGCCCGCTTATCATGCAAAAAATACAATCGGCGGATATGCGAAAGGCTGTGCAGGAACGACTGCTTGAAATGCTTATCTCAACGGATAAACCGAATATGGAAGCCATTAATCTGATGATAGAGGAATATGTGAAAAATGAAGCTTAAAATAGGTACAAGAAAAAGCAAGCTGGCGATGGCACAGACATTTATTGCTGTCAATGAAATTACAAGGAAATTTCCTGAAATTGAAACGGAAATTGTCCAAATAACAACCAAGGGCGACCGAGTGCTTGATAAACCCCTGTCTTACTTTGACGGGAAAGGTGTATTTGTGGGTGAAATTGAATCGGCTCTGCAAGAGGGTGATATCGATATTGCGGTACACAGTGCAAAGGATTTACCACTTTCACTTGGGAATAATTTGAAAATATCCGCTGTTCTGAAAAGAGGCGATCCGAGAGATGTGCTTATAACAAGGGCTGATTTTGAGTATAATTCCCAATCACGGCTTAATATCGGCACAGGTAGCCTGCGCCGCAGGGTAAGCTTTGCAAGACTTTATAAAAACGCAATTTTTTCAGATATAAGGGGAAATGTTGATACCAGACTGAACAAATTGCTTTTAGGTGAATATGACGGAATAATACTGGCGGCGGCGGGACTTGAAAGACTTGGTATTACCCAAGGAAACAGATACAAATTTGAATTTTTTGGGATATCGGAATTTCTTCCCGCACCGTGTCAGGGAATAATTGCCCTTGAATGTAAAAAGGACAGCTATGCCGCAAAAATTGCGGGAGAAATATCACATAAGCCGACACAGATATGCTTTGAAGCGGAGAGGTTTGTTTCCGTAAATATTGGCGGCAGCTGTATGACACCGCTGGGCGCTTATTCCGAGATGGTTGGTGATACACTTACCATGAGTATTTCCAAAGACCCGAATAAAATAATTACAGGCAGCGGGAACATAAACAAACCCACAGACCTTGCAAGGGAGTTGATTTCCAAGCTATGAGCAATTCGGGCAAGGTATTTCTCATAGGTGCGGGGTGCGGTGAATATGACCTTATTACCCTGCGTGGAATGAGGGCGCTTGAGGACTGTGACACGATAATTTACGACAGCCTTATAGATAAACGACTTCTCAATTTTTGCAATGAAAATGCGGAAAAAATCTCCGTGGGCAAGCGCAGCGGAAAACATTCCTTTTTCCAGACAGATATAAACTCACTTCTCATTAAAAAGGCTAAGGATGGAAGAACCGTTGCAAGGTTAAAGGGCGGAGATCCCTTTGTTTTCGGACGAGTAGGCGAGGAAATTACGGCACTTAAGGAGAATAATATACCCTACACCGTTATACCGGGAATATCCTCCGCCATTGCGGCGGTGGAGCTTGCGGGAATACCTGTCACGCACCGTAATATAAGCCGCAGCTTTCATGTAATTGCGGGTCATACCTCTGATGATTTGCAGCCGAATAATTTCAGGGAATACGCAAGGTCAGAGGGTACATTGGTATTCCTAATGGGACTTAATAATCTGCGAATTATCACCGAGGGACTTATGAAAGGCGGCATGACGGGTGATACACCTGCTGCGATAATTTCCGATTGCGGCGGTGAAAACAGCATTGTAATAAAGGGACGTTTGGATAATATTTTCCTAAAGGCTAAAGAGAGTAACGTTAAATCCCCTGCTGTTATTGTGGTGGGTAAAACGGCAGCTCTCGATTTTTCCCCTACAATGAAGCTTCCGCTCAGGGGTTTCAGAATTGCTGTATGTGCAACGGATAAGATCTGCCGCAAGCTTTTCGGCTTGCTTGAGAGAATGGGAGCGCGGGTTGAAAGAACAGCGGGAAATGTTATACGCGAGATAGAGGATAATTCTCAATTTGACCAAGCCTTAAATAACATTTCACGGTATAGCTTCCTTGTCTTTACCAGCCCCAACGGTGCGGATATTTTCCTAAAGCGCATGAAAAAACTGAAGATAGATTTGCACAAGCTAAGTCGGATAAAAATTGCCGCAATCGGCAGCGGCACAGCGGCGGCTTTGGAAAATGCGGGATTGTATGCGGATATTATCCCTGAAAAATATACGGCGGAGTGTCTGGGAAAATGCCTCTCGAAAAAGGTAAAATCGGCGAAAGGGTGCTTATTCTCCGCTCCGCCCAAGGCTCGGAAGCGCTTACAAAGCCCTTTGATAAAGAGGGCATTTACTATGACGATATAAAAATCTATACCGCTGAATTTTGCCGCAGATATTCCGAAAGCACTTTTATAGACAGTGATTACATGGTATTTGCAAGTGCGGGCGGTGTCCGAGGCTTTTTTGAAAACGGATACGGTATTTCGCCAAAGACTAAAGTAGTATGTATCGGAGCGGTTACGGCAAAAGCAGCCGAACAATACAATATTTTCCGCTGCCTTATTCCATGTGAAAGCACGGCAGAGGCAATGGCACAGCTAATCCTGGAGGACTGTAAAAATGAGAAGATTCAGACGATTGAGAACAAGCACCGAAATGAGGAGAATGGTACGGGAAACCGACCTGGATAAAAAGGATTTTATCTATCCCCTTTTTGTGGCGGAGGGTAGAGGTATCAAAAATCCTATAGAGTCAATGCCCGAAATGTACCAATATAGCATAGATATGCTTGATGAGCCGTTGAGCTTGATTTATGACAGCGGAATATCGAGAATACTTATTTTCGGTATCCCCGCACATAAGGATGACAAAGCATCCTCCGCTTATGATGATAACGGTGTTACTCAAAATGCTGTAAGATATATCAAAGAGAAGCTCCCCAATCTTATTGTTATAGCGGATATATGCCTTTGCGAATACACCTCCCACGGTCACTGCGGAGTGGTTTGCAATGGAGAAATTCTCAACGATGAAACCCTCCCGCTGCTTGCAAAAATGGCAGTAAGCATGGCAAAAGCGGGGGGCAGACATCGTTGCACCCTCGGATATGATGGACGGTCGAGTGGGTGCTATAAGAACAGCTCTTGACAAAAACGGGTTCACCCAAATACCTATAATGTCGTACAGTGCAAAATTCGCATCTGGCTATTATTCCCCATTTCGTAATGCGGCGCAGTCCACTCCGTGTTTCGGCGACAGAAAAACCTATCAGATGGACTGTGCAAACGCAAGGGAGGCAATGCGTGAAATTGCCGACGATATAGATGAGGGTGCGGACATGATAATAGTCAAGCCTGCACTTGCTTATCTTGATATTATGAAATCCGCACGACAATCCTTTAATCTTCCCATAGCGGCATATAATGTCAGCGGAGAATATTCTATGGTAAAGGCCGCGGCAAGGCTGGGATGGATTGATGAAAAAAGAATTGTCCTCGAAAATCTGACCTGCATAAAACGCGCGGGGGCAGATATGATTATAACCTATCATGCCCTTGATGCGGCAAAATGGCTTGACGAGGAGGAAATATAATGCGTACCGATGAAAGCGAAAGGCTGTATGCTAAGGCACTTGAATTTATGCCCGGCGGTGTAAACAGTCCCGTCAGAGCTTGTAAGGCTGTGGGTAGTGTTCCTCTTTTCATAGATAGAGCAAGCGGTTCAAAAATATATGACGCGGATGGAAATGTATTTATCGATTATGTTTGTTCATGGGGACCTAATATACTCGGACACTCCTATAAGCCCGTGACGGATGCGGTTAAATCTGCCTGTGAAAAGGGGCTCACCTTCGGCGCTTGCCATAGAGGTGAAATACGGCTTGCGAGCCTTATAAAAAAGCATTTTCCCTCTATGGAGATGCTGCGATTGGTAAATTCGGGAACTGAAGCGGTAATGAGCGCTATACGTGCCGCAAGAGGTTTTACCTGCCGTGATAAAATCGTCAAATTTGAGGGGTGCTATCACGGTCATTCCGACGGACTGTTGGTAAAGGCAGGGTCGGGATTGATGACTAACGCAATTCCCTCAGGTGCAGGTGTGCCTCATGGCTGCACAGAAAACACACTTCTTGCGGTATATAACGATTTTTCATCGGTAGAAAGGATTTTTGAAAGCTGCGGAAATGAAATTGCCGCCCTTATAGTCGAACCCTGCGCCGCAAATATGGGAGTTGTATCCCCAAAGGAGGGATTTTTGCCCTTTCTCCGTGAAATAACCGAAAAATACGGCACTGTGCTTATTTTTGACGAGGTTATAACAGGATTTAGGCTTTCCATAGGAGGCGCACAGCAGCTTTACGGTATCACACCTGATATGACTACTCTCGGAAAAATAGTGGGCGGCGGAATGCCCTTAGCGGCTTTCGGAGGAAAAAGAGAGATTATGGAGTGCATTGCACCCTTGGGATCGGTTTATCAAGCGGGAACTCTGTCAGGCAATCCCATTGCGGCAGCGGCGGGTATTGCGACAATAGAAGCGCTGGAAAATCACGCCGAAATATATGATGAGCTTGACCGAAAATCCGCTGAAATAGAAAGGGCAATGGAATCGGCAGGGATGAATGTAAACCGCTGCGGCTCACTGCTTACGGTATTTTTCACATCCGAAAAAGCGGAGAATTATGACAGTGTAAAAACCGCCGATACAAAAAGATACGGCGAATATTACCGTTATATGCTGGATAAAGGCATATACTGCGCGCCCTCGCAGTTTGAGGCTATGTTTGTTTCAGCCACCCATTCGTGGGAGGATATAAATAAAACCTGCGACGCAATAAAAGGCTTTCACTAACGATAAAAATTGCAGTCCATTGACCTGCGTTTCATGGACTGCATATTTGTTAATTCTCAATTATCAGATCTTCCTTTTCTGCGGTATTACCGCTTATTTTAAAGGAATTTAATACAGGTTCATCGATATTCATAAGTGACAATATCATATAGCTTGCATTTTTATCATATGCAAGCCTTTTATCCTCCTCGGAGGGGCGAGAGGGAGATTCGGGATGAGAATGCCAATTTCCCAGCGGAACCAAGCCCTCTGCCCGCATATCCTTAACCGCAGCTAACTGCTCCTTGGGGTCAAGAGAAAAATGCTCATTGGAATTATCTGTGTTGGTAAGCAGATAAACCTTTTTCACCGATTTATCGCCGTTTTCCGAAATAATCCCGCCTATAAGACCGCAAGCCTCGTTTGGTAAGCGCTTTTTTGAATCGGACAATATCCTCTCATAGTCGCCTCTGTTCATTTTAATCATAAGCTCACACCGTCACATTCCGACTGTTCATAGTCGATAAGCTCGGTTATCGTTGGATTCTCGCCGCAAACAGCACAGCCCTTTGTTTCGGACGGAAGCTTTATCTTACGAAATTCCATTGTAAGAGCATCATACGTGAGCAGATATCCCGTCAAAAGCTCGCCTACACCCAAAAGATATTTAATAGCCTCCATTGCCTGCAGACTGCCTATTACACCGCCCATTGCGCCGATAACTCCCGCCTGCTTGCAGGTAGGGACAGCATCCTTTGGGGGCGGATTCTTAAATATACAGCGATAACACGGGCCTTTCCCGGGCACATAGGTCATAAGCTGACCCTTAAAGCGAATAATTCCCGCATGACAAAAGGGCTTTCCCGCCATGACACAGGCATCGTTTATCAGGAATTTTGCGGGAAAATTGTCGGTACCGTCGATGATAAAATCATAATCCTTAATAAGGTCGGCAATATTGCTGCTGTCCACAAAGATACGGTAGGTATTAACCTTTACATCGGGGTTCATTCTTTCAATGATTTCCTTTGCAGACTGAACCTTTGCCTTTCCAAGATCCTCGGTAGAATGGATTATCTGCCTTTGCAGGTTTGAAAGCTCCACCTCATCCGCATCGGCAATGCCGACAGTGCCTACACCCGCCGCCGCCAGATACATAGCGGCAGGTGCGCCCAGTCCTCCCGCGCCGATTATAAGCACACTTGAGCTTAAAAGCTTATTTTGCCCCTTAGCTCCCACCTCTTTAAGGATAATGTGGCGTGAGTAGCGTTCAAGCTGTTCGTTTGAAAAAGCCATTACCTTCCACCTCCCATAAAGTAAAGAAACTCCACTTCGTCCCCATCCTTTAGGATTGTATTTTCAAATGCACCGCTTTCAACAAATTCATCGTTGATTGTGACAGTGACATATTGAGGAGTTTCAACCTTTTCAAGATTTACAAGCTTTGCAACGGTAAGTCCGTCATCAAACTCTTTTTTTACGCCCGCAACTGTAATTTTCATAAAGCATTCTCCTATTCACTATATCATATTGAAGCTATTGCCTCGGTAATAACGTTTTTTCTGACCGCACCGACTATACGTGCTTTTTCCTCGCCCTTTTTAAAAATGATAAGCGTAGGGACGGAGGTAACTCCATATTTTTCGGGTGTCTGATGATCAATATTCACATTGATTTTTGCAATCCTTATTTCCATGTTTTCTTCCTCAATCTCCGAAAGTATCGGCGAAATCCTTTTACACGGCACACAGGAATCCGAATAAAAATCCGCAATGACGATTTCGTCGGACAAGAGCACCTCTTTGACGAAATTATCGGCACTCACCTTTACAGCCATCTAATCACCGACCTTTTGCACGATTAAATTATATGTTCCGTCCTCGTTGTCAATAAGCTTCAATATCTTATGTCCCTCATCCTTAATGCTTCTTGGAACATTCTGCACAGGCTCGCCGTCATTCATCCTCACCGATAAAATCTGCCCGTCCTCAAGCGCTTCGAGGGCGACCTTAGCCTTGACAAATGTTGTGGGGCAGACCACATCGGTTATATCAACCGTATCGTTAATTATAAAATCAGCCATTGTTATATGCCTCCAATATTTTTTCCTTGAATTTATCTCTGCTGACTCGGTCTACAGTGAATTTAAATCTTTCTCCCGCATTTGCATTTTCCGCAAAAAATTCAATAGCCGCATCACATACATTTATAAGCTTTTGATGATCCTCAATAAACGGGATAATCACCTCGCCCTTATTAATGCTGTTTCCGAAAAGTCCTCCGAAGGAAACCATATAGCCGTGAATCGTGTCCCATGCATCCGCCGGACAAGCCTTTACACAGCGGCCGCAGAAATTGCATTTTTCGCTGTCAACGGAAATTTTTCCTTCCGACATGGTTATTGCGCCCTCACGGCAAGCCTTGACGCAAACGCCGCAGTTAATACATTCATTCTCACGCCATTTTACCTCAATTCCGCCCTTAATTCCCAGATCGTTTTCCTCCGCTTTAAGGCAGTTGTTACGGCAGCCGGTAATACCGAATTTAAACTTATGGGGCAGCTCGCGTGCAAAATACCTCTCGTCCAGCTCCTTTGCCAATGAATAGGTATCTATACACCCGCTTGGACAGACAGCCTCTCCCTGACAGGCGGTAACCGTCCTTACCCTCGGTCCGCATACGCCGGGTTCAACCCCACCTAGGGCGAGGGCAGCTTTCACCCTGTCTATATCATCCAGCTTAATAAAGGGTATTTCAACGCTTTGTCGGGATGTAAGGTGAACGTGTCCGTCACCAAATTCCTCGGCAACCGCAGCAATCCTTGCAAGCTGCTTCGCGGTAAGATTTCCTCCCACAGCACGCAGACGAAGCGAGAAATTATTCTTCTGCTTCTGCCGCATAAAACCTCCCTTTTTAAGGGTTGCATAATCAACAGCCATATACCGCTATCCTCCCAATGCTTCCGAAAAATCCTGTTTTAAATCCTCAATATCCTCTATTCCAACGCTTACCCTAACTGTATCGTCATACACGCCCGCAGCCGCCTTAGCTTTCTCACTGCTGTGTGCGAAAAGAGTGTTTGCCGGATGTATAACAAGTGTACGTACATCGCCGATATTCGAGGCGATAAGAGGGTATTTCAGTGAGTTAATCAGCTTAAAGGCGCGTTCCTTTGTACCCATGCGAAGAGTAAGTATTGCCCCTCCCACGCCGCCTAAAATATCCTGTGTAAGCGAATAATAGGGTGACGATTTAAGTCCCGGGTAATTTACTTTCAAATCCGTGTTTTTGTTTTCCAGAAACTCCGCCAGTTCAAGTGCATTTTTGCAGCAGCGTTCCATTCTCAATCCCAGCGTTTCAAGTCCGACACTGTTCATAAAGGCATTCATGGGAGAAAGGCAGCAGCCTATATTTCTCCACAAGCCGTTTCTCAGCTTTGCAAGGTGGGCAAATTTTCCAAAGCGCTCATATTCCGCGAGGGCGGGATATTTTGCACCGTCCCACCTGAAATTACCGCTGTCGATTATTACCCTGCTGATTGAGTTACCGCCGCCGTTAATGTACTTTGATGACGAATGAACTACAATATCCGCACCGTACTCTATGGGCTTAATTATGTATGGAGTGGCGGTTGTGCTGTCTATAATAAGGGGAATACCCTTTGAATGGGCAAATGCTGAAAGTGTTCCCACATCCGTGACATTGAGCCGAGGATTTCCTATAACCTCCGCAAAAATTGCCTTGGTTTTATCGGTAATCAGCGGTTCTATCTGTTCAGGTGTGGCATTATCCACGTATCGGGTAGAAATACCAAAGGCGGAAAGGTCGGAAAATAGGTCAATTGTTCCACCGTAAAGACCTGTACACGATATTATTTCATCTCCCGAAGCAAGAATATTCATCAGCGAAAGGGCAACGGCGGCTGAACCCGATGAACAGGCAACAGCACCAATTCCATTTTCCAGTGCGGCAATTCGTGCTTCAAATGAGGAAACTGTCGGATTACCGATCCGCGAATAAGCATAGCCGTTAGCCTTATTATTGAATATCCTTTCAAGCTGCTCTGCGGATTCGCAGGCGAAAGCGCTTGTCTGATAAATCGCTTCAACGGTTGCACCTGTCTGTGTATTTCCCGAAAATGATTCATGAAGCAACGCCGTATTAAATTCCATAAGCACTTCTCCCCTGTTCCACACAAAAACTAACTGATGATAATTATACATGATAAAACATAGTAAGTCAATAGGAATGGTATAAATTTTACGTTTTACACAAAAATTACTTATTATTCTGATGATTTTTGAGTATATTTTTAACAAACTAAAAAAATATACTTGATTTAAATTGTAATATGAGCTATAATATATTAAACTGATAGGAATAGTATACTTTAAGAAAGGAGTTATCCATGAAAATCTCTACAAAAGTCGAATGTGGAATCATAGCAATCACAGATATAGCAATTTTTTCTGAACAAGGAAAAACTGTGATTGTGACAAGCATCGCCGAACGCAGGAAAATTTCCGAAAAATACTTGGAACAGATACTGTCATCATTAAGACACTTCAAACTTATAAAGGGTATGAAAGGTTTCAAAGGCGGATACGTTCTCTCAAAGAAAGCGGATAAAATTACCATGAGCGATGTGCTGAACGCTCTTGATGCCCTTTTATTAAACAACGATATACCTGAGGTTGATGATGATAGTAGCGAGCTTTACCAAACTATAAACGAGGTATTGTGGAACAAAATAGAAATAAACATGAAAGATTATGCCTCTTCTATTACTGTGGCAATGTTGGCAGACTGCTACAAAAATCGCCTTGCAAGCAGTGAACCTATGTACTATATTTGATTAATCATGGAGGAATTGTAATGTATGATGTTATTATTATAGGCAGCGGACCTGCGGGACTTACGGCTGCCATATATTCAAAGCGCGCTATGCTGAATGTGATAGTCGCAGAAAAGGATTATATGGGTACGGGTCAGATTTCAGTCACCGAGAGGGTGGATAATTACCCCGGACTGTATGGGATTAACGGCTTTGATTTAGGTGAAAAATTCCGTGATCACGCCACACAATCAGGTGCGGAGTTTTACGAGGGACAGGCTGTGTCTATTACACGTAATAAAGACATATGGAATGTGGAATTTGCCGATGGCAGCACTCTTTCCGCAAAGGCTGTAATCTATGCGGCGGGAACATCCTACCGCCGCCTTGAGGTTAAAGGCGGCGATAAGCAGAGAATTTCCTACTGTGTCGTATGTGACGGAGCGTTCTACAAGGGAAAAACGGTTGCGGTAATAGGCGGCGGCGATACGGCTCTGGGAGATGCGCTCTATCTTTCCAAAATTGCCGAAAAGGTGTATATTATTCACCGACGCGATGAATTTCGAGGAAATAAAAGCTTACAGGCGCAGGTTCTTGCCGCAGGAAATGTTGAACCGATAATGTGTGCCACTGTTGCTGAGGTAAAGGGAGATACAAAAGCAGAGGCAATAGTAATAAATCAAAACGGCGATTTACGGGAAATAGCTGTTGACGGAATTTTCTGCGCTATGGGAAGCGTGCCCAATAGCGATTTGCTAAAGGGCGTTTGTAACCTTGATAACAGCGGATATATTAAAGCCGATGAGGACTGTAAAACCTCCGAATTAGGCTTATTTGCTGCCGGAGATGTTCGCACTACTCCCCTAAGGCAGGTGATAACGGCGGCTGCGGACGGTGCAAATGCGGCAGTGTCGGCGGAAAAATATATATCGGGTTTAGTTTTCGGAAAATAGTATAGCACAGGGCAGAATACTTTGAAAACCGCTGATTAACGCGTCAGCGGTTTCTTAATGCAAGCATTCTGCCCTGTACTTATTTCAGCTTTTTTATCCCCTCGGCAATTATCAGCTTGTGGGTAAATCCAATAAGCCTGTCCTTGACGTCACCGTCCTTAATGAACAACAGTGTGGGAAGCGCGGTAATGTCGTATTTATCTCCGAGGAAAGGCTCGGCGGTAACATCGCATTTTGCGATTACTGCATTTTCCCCTTCTTCATCGGCAAGCTCGGCGAGTACCGGCTCCAGCCTTTTACAGTGGACACAGGTGGGAGAATAAAATTCGATCAGCAGAGGCTTTTTCGTTGAAATAATATCATTGTAATTTTTGTTTGTAAGCTCCGTTAGCATTATAATACACTCCTTCTCAGCAGAGAATACTCTGCTTAAGATTGGATTATACAGCAAAACAAGACAAATGTCAATAGTTTTTCAAAAACGATCTTTATCCTATAACTTATTTACATTTGCAAATTTAAGCATAACAGAAAAATATTTTGAACAATAAGCGTTGAATCTTGTGATTATTCACAAAAATGTGTTCATGCTATTGACATTTGCAAAAATTAGTGTATAATTTAAACATTGTTTTCATATCGATTTACTATGTATTAGGATGTGTTGAGATTTATGGTTAAGATTTTTGAATGCCTGCTGCGGCAGAACTACAGGTGCGGACGATGTTGAAAATTGAAGTCGATTCACAAGCAAGGGAATTACCCTTTAAATACGGAGTGGATTTATCATGTATATTGAACTTAAAAATCTGAATAAAACCTTTGGAAATTTTAAAGCGTTTGATAATGTTTCCTTTGGGATAGAAAAGGGCAGGCTTATAGGACTTTTAGGACCCAGCGGCAGCGGCAAAACCACTATTTTGCGTATGATAGCGGGTCTTGAAAAGCAGGACAGCGGCGATATTTTCATGAACGGCAGGAATATAGGTACTCTTTCCGCCAGTGAAAGAGGTATCGGCTTTGTTTTCCAAAGCTATGCGCTTTTTCCGTACCTTAACGTTTATCAGAACATTGCCTATGGGCTAAAGGTACAAAAAAGGGATAAAAAATATATTGACAATCGTGTGGATGAGCTGCTGAATTTGGTGGGGCTTCCGGGACTTGAAAAGCGTTATCCAGACCAGTTGAGCGGCAGTCAGCGACAGCGCATTGCCCTTGCAAGAGCATTGGCGCCCGAACCGGAGCTGCTGCTTTTGGACGAGCCGTTTGCGGCAATAGACGCCAAGATACGCAAGGAGCTTAGAACATGGCTTAGACAAACAATTGACAAGATAGGCATAACAAGTGTATTTGTCACCCATGACCAAGAGGAGGCAATGGAGGTCGCAGACGAAATCGTTATTACCAATAACGGAAAGGTTGAGCAGATGGGCACTCCCGCGGAAATCTATCTTAATCCTAAAACTCCTTTTGTGGCACAGTTCATGGGGAAATCCACGGTGCTTGATTCGTCCGTAACCCTGAAAGGCTTTTCCGTTCCGCAAAATTCAGCTGCGATTATCAGGACGGAATTTATGGAAATACATAAGCTGCCACATAAAGGACGGATTGATTACGAAAGCGCTATGGAGGACGGGGCGGTTCAGGCTGTAATATTTCAGGGAAATACCTATGAAATACACATTCAAATCAATGGCTTCACTGTCGTCGGAGAATACCCGCTGCAAGGTGCTCCCTTGAAAAAGGGCGATAATGTAAAGGTATTTATTAAGCAAATTTATCTTATTGATCAGAGCGAGGCTAAAACCGTTATGAACAAGGCGCTGGATACCTCCGACATATACTATATCTGACAGGAGGATTCAATGATGAAAGATAATGCTATAAAAGTGCTTAAAAGCGGAGTGCTGTCATGGATAATATTCCTGCTGATATGGATAATCGGCGCGGCACTCATCGGGGACGATTATTTTCTCCCAAGCCCACAGCGAACCTTGCAGGGAATAATCGACCTTATTGCCGATGGAACAATGGGCACCGATGTTGCGGCAAGTTTGGGACGAATAGTAAAGGGCTGGCTGCTTGCAGTGTTTGTGGCTGTTCCCTTAGGACTTCTTGTGGGAAATTTCCGCCCTGTTCGCTGGATAATCGAGCCGCTTTTGAGCCTGTTCCAATTTATTCCCGCAATAGCCTTAACCACGCTGTTCCTTATGTGGTTCGGAGTGGGAGAAGAGTCTAAAATCGCGCTGATTTTTTACGCAGCGTTCTTCCCCATGTTTGTGAATACCATAGCGGGAGTTGTTTCCACGGATATGTCACTGATTGAGGCAGCCTCTTGTATGGGGGCAAGCAAGCTGAGGGTTTTCTTTACAGTGGTAATCCCGTCTGCTGTATCTAACATATTTACGGGAGTGCGCTTGGGACTGGGGTCGTCATTTACCTGCGTTGTGGCAGCGGAAATGCTTGTAGGCAGTGACGGACTGGGTTATCTTATCAACAGCTCCAAGCTGTATTACAAGACCTACAATGCTTTTGCGGGAATTGCCGTACTTGCAGTGCTTGGCTTTGTTGCCGACCGCCTGCTACAGTACATAGGCAGAAAAGCGTTAAAGCATTATGGTGTAAAATGAAAGGAATGAATACAATGAAACTAAATAAATTACTTACGGGTATTCTTGCGTTGACTGTGGGCGCAATGAGCCTTACCGCCTGCGGGAATGTGGATGAAAACAGCTCCGCAAAGGACGAGGACAGCGAGCTTCAACCCTTTCACGTGGCAGTAATGACAGGCAGCGGCGAGCAATATGCGGTTTATATTGGAATAGAACAGGGTATATTTGAAAAATACGGACTGGACATTTCCGTTACTGAATATGCATATGGCATAAATACTATGGATGCTGTTCAGAACGGCACGGCTGACACGGGTGATCTGGCGGATTTCACTTTGGTAAACCGTATCGGAAACACGCTTGAGGGAACAAATCTGGTTGTGTATTCCGAACTGTCCGGTGGAACAGGATATGATACAACAGGCGGTCTTTACGTTTCCGCCGAATATGTGGATAATCTTCAAGGACTGACAGAGAGCAAGGGTATAATCGGAAATGTGGGGACGGCTACGGAGTATCAGAATTATGTTGCGCTTACATATATTGGAGTTGATGCGGACGCAGTGCCCAATGTAAATTTGGGAGATGTTTCCACTTCCCTTGCCTTGATACAAAAGGGAGATGCGTCTGCTGTTGTGGCAAGCGGTTCGACAGCACGCCGCTATGAGGAATACGGAATGGTTCTCGTAGCCACCTCCGAGGAAATAGGAGTAGCTACAAGATCTTATCTGCTCACAACCGATGAAATTCTTTCGGAAAAGGCTGACCTACTGGCTGCGTATCTTAACGGACTTGAGGAGAGCGTACAATACATTTCCGATAACCTTGATGAGGTAACTCCGATAATTTCCCAAAAATTCAGCGTTGAGGAGGATGACTTTATCTCCTCATGGACAAATTTACAGTTTAATTTCGGGTTCACCGAGGCGGGTGCGGAAAGATTGGAGGACATAGGTAAATGGGCATATGAGCATGGCAAGTATGATACGGAGTATAATATTCGCGACTTTATCGACACCACTGCGGCTGTGCTTGCATTCGGCGAGGACAGCGATAAAATAACCGTACAGCTTTCATAAAATTTTAAGGAGGATATTAAAATGGGCTACCCAAGCATTTACCCCACAGGGGCAACAATCTATGACAAGGAAAAGGCATACAACGGATATACGGTATTCCCCACGGTAAGAGGTGCGCTGCTTATCGACATGAACGGAAACGAAGTAAAGCTCTGGGCGGGACTTGGAGGATTTCCAAACAAAATTCTCCCCGGCGGCTATGTCATGGGAACAACAGGCGCAAGGAGTGCAAAGAGCGGATATCAGGATCAGCTTGATTTGGTACAGGTGGACTGGAACGGACATATTGTATGGAAATTCGACCACACCGAGCTTGTTTCGGATAATGGTGAGGAACCTAAGTGGATGGCAAGACAGCATCACGATTTTCAGCGGGAGGGCAGCACAGTAGGATATTACTACCCCGATGGACTTCCACGAACAGATGGAGGAAAAACCCTTATTCTCACTCATGAAAACCTTTATAACCACGATATTTCCGACAAGCGCCTTATTGACGACAAAATTATTGAGGTTGACTGGGAGGGAAATATTCTTTGGAGCTGGCGTGCAAGCGATCACTTTGAGGAGCTTGGCTTTGATGAAGCGGCTAAAAATGCTCTTTACCGCAACCCCGGTCTGCACGGTGAAGCGGGCGGCGACTGGATGCATATAAACAATTTTTCAACCTTGGGTGAAAATAAATGGTACGATAGCGGCGATGAAAGATTTCACCCGAATAATATTATTTTTGATGCGAGAAATTCCAACATTTTGGCTATTATAAGCCGTGAAACGGGAAAAATCGTATGGAGAATAGGTCCTGACTTTAACGAATCCGAAGCAACAAGAAAATTGGGTTGGATAATCGGTCAGCATCATCTGCATATGATACCAAAGGGACTTCCCGGCGAGGGAGATTTGCTTGTATTCGACAACGGCGGTCAAGGCGGTTACGGCACGCCGAATCCTGCATCCGCAACAGGCGTAAACAATGCACATAGGGACTATTCAAGGGTACTGCAATTCAATCCTGTGACCCTTGAAATAACATGGCAGTACACTCCTCTTGAGGCGGGCTGGCTGCTTTTCTCGGACGCTTCAAAGTTTTACAGCTCCTATATCAGCTCCGCACAGCGTCTGCCAAACGGAAATACTCTTATTACCGAGGGCTCGGACGGCAGGCTTTTGGAGGTAACTCCCGACCACGAAATAGTGTGGGAATATATAAATCCTTACTACAGAAAATTCGCCGGAAAGTTTGGAAATAACATGATTTACCGTGCGTATCGTGTACCCTATGAGTGGATTCCCCAGCTGAATAAGCCCACTGAAACGTCAATTGAACCTATTGATATAGCAACGTTCAGAGTCCCCGGCGCATCGTCAGGATTAGGTACCGGTGAGATAACTCCGGTAGACGGAATTGACCCAACAAAGCTTATCGGTTCAACAGGTTCGGGAAATAACAGCGACAAGGACGAGAGAATAGACTTCTGCGTTGCATCGGTAAAAAAGAGCGATTTGGAAAACTAAAACAGGGTACTTACCCACATAAAAAGCACCTTGCTCACCTCAAATAATACATCAAATTCTTGAGAAAACGGGGTACTTACCCGCATAAAAAGCGCCTGCAAAGACTTTTTCCTAAATTGACCCCAAAAAGTTAGAC
>MSHL01000001.1 GCA_001941135.1 Ruminococcus sp. Zagget11 | reverse complement strand
GTCTAACTTTTTGGGGTCAATTTAAGATAAGGTAACGTATCTTAATTTTTCTATCCTCTTGCTTCTATTTTCTATCCTCTAATAGGGCAATGTTTTCACGCAAACCGTGGGTTTGCCGAAAACAAACATATCATTCCATACAAAGCGTTAGCAGTTCAACCACTTTAGACTACATAACATACACCTTTTATACAATGGCGAGTACATTTTCAGCAAAATCAAAGATTTTGCGTGAACGCATTGCCGCTGCATTCGTAGCAGCTCGCGTTCACAGTGCCCTGCTTGAGAATAGAAAATGGAGAATAGAGAATGGAAATTTACTCGTTCACGATATTGAAAGCACTTCAAAGATAAAGTAAAGTATCTTAATTCCTCTATCCTCTTGCTTCTATTTTCTATCCTCTAATAGGGCAGGCTGAGCCTGCACCCACCGGCGGTCTATTTTACCTTTGATTTGCAGCAAAGTCCCGCTATCAGCGCAAAAAGCATGGCGGAGGTTATTCCGGCGGACGCCGCTGTAAGTCCTCCCGTGAATATACCCAGAAATCCATCCTCCTCTATCGCCTTTACCACGCCCTCCGCAAGATTGTTGCCAAAGCCTGTGAGCGGTACCGATGCACCCGCTCCCGCAAAGTCTATAAGAGGACGGTAAATGCCCAATGCCCCCAGTATTACTCCCGCAACCACATATGCGGTCAGTATTCTTGCCGGCGTCAGCTTGGTGTATACGATTAGAAGCTGCCCCACCGCACAGAAAAGTCCTCCGATTACAAATGCCCATATATAGTCTGTAAACATAATTATTTCCACCCTTTCTCAATATCTCCGTCCGATGAAATATGAACCGCATGGGATATGGACGGTATGCTTTCTCCCTGCTGGGTAATGGTCGTTGACATCAGCGCGCCTGTTGCACAGAAAAGTATATTTTTGTATTCTCCCGATTTCACCTTGTCCAAAAGATACCCGCACAGAACGCTTGCACTGCATCCACAGCCCGATCCTCCCGCATGGACGTCTTGTTTTTCATAATCGAAAATCATAGTGCCGCAATCCTTGTAGTTTTTCTCAATGCTGATACCCTCCTTGGCAAGCAGCTCAATAAGAAGTGTTCCTCCCACTCGCCCTAAGTCGCCCGTTACGATAAGGTCGAAGTCCTCGGGGGATTTTTTTGTGTCCTCAAGATGTGTCTTTATAACGTGTGCGGCGGCGGGCGCCATTGCCGCACCCATGTTGTTTGCATCTGTTACGCCGAGGTCAACGATTTTTCCGATAGTAGCCGCCTTGATATAAGGTGCGTTGCTGTGGGGCTTTACAATGCAGCAGCCGGAGGCGGTGCAAGTCCACTGGGCGGTGGGAGTGCAAACGCCGCCGTATGACAGGGGAAAGCGGAATTGCCTTTCCGCGGAGCAGAAGTGAGATGATGTCACAGCGGCTACATAACCGCCGATATTGCTGTCGGTCATAAGTGATGAGAGGAGCAATGTTTCCGACATAGTGGAGCAAGCGCCGTAAACGCACAGGAGCGGTATACCGAAATCCCTAAGACCATATGAGGTTGAGGTACATTGGTTAATAAGGTCGCCCGCAAAGAGGTAGTTAATATCTTTTTCGGAGAGATTGCCCTTTTCTAAGGCTTTTTTCAGGGTAATCCTTACAAGCTCGCTCTCCGCCTGTTCCCAAGTCTTTTGACCGAAGTAGGCGTCCTCACAGACCTTATCGAAGTATTTACCCAAAGGTCCCTCGCCCTCTTTTTTTCCCACAACGGCGGCATAGGAATGTACAGAGGGCGGGTTATCCATAATAAAAGTACTGCGTGAAATCCTTTTAGCCATAATGATACTCCCTTTTGGAAAATAGAGGCGGTCACATACCGCTTTCAGTGCTATTATAACAACTTTTTTAGAAAATATTCCGGCGGTCTGTAACCACAGCCACCGCCCCCCGCCGGCGGTCTGTAACCACAGCCACCGTCTCCCGCCGGCGGTCTGTGACCGCAGCCACCGTCTCCCGCCGATAGTTTGATGTAATGAATTGCGGTAGTAAGTTGACCGACAGCTAACTGTCGGTATAAGAAGAGGAGCAACAGTGGACAAAGTAAGGCGGCGTAAGTAAGCCAGGTGCAGGGCTTGCAGTCCTGCCCTGCCGGGGGATAGAGATTAGATGACAGAGGATAGAAGAAGTAATGAACCGTGGCATTATCTTTGAAATGCTATCAATATTGTGAACGAGTGAGTTTCTATCTTCTATTCTCCAATAGCCCCTGCCTATAGCAGCTTAAACATAACTGATTTGTAATCATATGTAACCAAAATTCGGCGAAAAAAACATTGACACGCTGCCCTTATGCGTGATATACTGTAGAGGACGTACAACCTATCATAGTTGCTAAATAAAAGGGGGACTTTTTGTGAGAAGCATATTATTTGCATTTGTAATGTGCATTTTAATTTGTGCGTTTTCGGCTTGTGACTATAATTCAAACAGCGGCGATTTATCGGGGGAAATCAAGGCGGATACAACTGCTGTCGTCGATGACAAATCGTCAGATGCGAATAATTCCGATGTGAAGTCAACGTTTGCAGAGGAAACAACAACTGTTGATTATGCCGACCAAAGCATAGTTTACCGTGATGATGATGTAGTTGTTGAAAAACTCACTCCTCGCGAGGACATCATAATAGTTGATGCTATATGGGACATACCCACGGAGAATGAAACAATTTCTCAATCGGATGTAATAGCAAAAGCTATAATTACGGATATACAAGAGGTTGCTGTACATTACACGTTTATGGATACCGAGTGTGTATCGTACAAAACGTTGGCAACAGTCGATGTCACCGAGTTATATTACTCTTCGGAAAATGAAACCGTGTCTGCATTTGTGGTTGCCATTCCGTCCTGTTCGTATGAATGTATGTCGGATTTTCCTGATTTGTCAGCGGGGAATAGTTATGTGTTTTTTATGCGTAATACAGCCGAGCTTGATGATTCATTGAAGCTAAGCAATTATGCGGATTATTATATAGGAGGGTCATCGGATATCGCAGCTGTAAACGATGAAAGCTGTGAAGTGAATTACCTTTTTGGATCTTTTTCCGATAACAGTACATTGGTATCGGATTCGGAGGAATCAGATTTGCTTGAGGGTGAATTTTTGGTTGATGATGACGACAATGCAATTATCTACAGCAATACCTATGATACTGACAATTCTCATAGGTATGTTATGCCCTTTGAGGACTTTGAAAACGCCCTGACAGATAAAATAAAGGAGCTGACTTAAAATCAGATGATTATTATACAGACAGTACATCTGTCAAATCATCACATTGAATAGGGTGATAACCGACAAATTACTATCGGTTATCACCCTATTTAACTATGCTGTATTAAGCTATTTTTTCTTTTTGAACACTATCCCCACAACCCCTGCGCCGATAAGTATTATGCCGGCTACTACAAGAATTATAATATATGTGCTTTTCTCCACGTTTCCCGTGGACGGCGACATCGCATATGCCGTTACCGATGTAAATACCGTCATTGCAAATGCGTACAGTGAAGTGATTATTGCTGTTATCGTTTTTTTCATTATATATGTCCTCCCGACTATTTTATTTTTTTGAAAATGAGGATAGATAGCGATTAGTGGCGGTCTGTGACCGCAGCCACACCCTGCCTATATTCTCTCAAAGCACTTATCAGCGCCTCCGTGTGCTCAGGTCTGCCTACGGTTATTCTCAATCTGTTGTCTATCCTCGGCTTGCTGAAATAACGCACATATATATCCTTGGTTTTCAGATACTCGCATATGCCCGCGGCTCTGTATTTGCTATGCTCCGCAAATAAAAAGTTCGTGGAGCTGTCCGCTACCGTAAATCCAAGCTCTTTAAGACGTTCCGCAAGAATGTCCCTTTCATCGATTATTTTTTTGGTAATCGCCTTGAAATATTCCTCATCCTTTACGGAAGCCGTTCCCGCCGCTATCGCTATACTGTCAAGGGGATAGGAATTATAGGAATCCTTTGCACTTTGCAGTGCGGAGATAATCTCCTTTCCTCCAACCGCGTAGCCTATCCTCATACCCGCAAGAGAACGGGATTTGGAAAAGGTCTGCACCACTACAAGGTTTTCGTATTCGTCAAGGAGAGGAAGTGAGGTTGTTCCACCGAAATCTACATAAGCCTCGTCAACGATTACAACGCTGTTCTTGTTTGCATCAAGGATAGAGCGTATGAAATCAAGGCCGCGTCCTATACTTGTGGGTGCATTTGGATTGCATATAACCACACCGCCGTTTTCACGGAAATAATCCTCCGCTCTTATATTGAAAGAGTCATCTACCGGTACGGTTTCATAGGGAATTTTCAGCATTTCGCACCAAACGGGGTAGAATGAATAGGTAATATCGGGGTAAAGTATAGGCTTGTCCGAGTTGAAGAACGCACGGAACGAAAGGGCGAGAACATCGTCAGAGCCGTTGCCCATAAAAATATTATCCCGTTCCTTGCCAAGTCGCTCCGCAATGGCATCACGGAGGGTATCAGCATTGGCGTTTGGGTATCTGCTCAGCTGCGCTCCGTCGAAATTCCTTATCGCCTCGCAGACAGCGGGGGAGGGGGGATAGGGATTTTCGTTGGCATTAAGCTTGATAAAATCCTTATGGTCAGGCTGTTCGCCTGCGGTATAGGGAGCTATTTTAATAAGATTATCTTTCCAGCTTATCATTGGTGTATACTTCCTTTACAAGTTAGTACACTAATTATAGCATAAGAAAACAAAAAATGCAATAGGGGAGTGGGAGTGGATAGTGGATAGAGTACAAGACCCTTTACTCTCCTCGAAACGCTTTCAATACCGTTGACCGAAGTCATACCCGGCAGGCAGATATTGACCAGCTTGGTGCTGTCGTAGGCTTTGACCGCATTATAGATATTTTTGAACATCGCCGTGCTTGCCGTTGCCGTGGAATAATCATCACCTTTCTCCAAGTCGATGTCCACGCCGTCACAGAAGTCATATTCCTCCATAATTCTCACCAGTTCAGAGAGAAAGGTATCCTGTGCGCCGTCCGTATTGTCCCGCAGAGCCGCAAAAATGCTGTTCGTGCCGTCATTGGAAACGGTCAGCAGCCACTTGATGTGCGGCCACTTGTTGATGTATGTCCGCATGGTGGAGCCTGTGGCAATCGAAACGCCGGATTCATATATTTCTCCGCTGGCATTGACCTTGAAAGAGAACAGCCCAATCCGGCTGATGCGGTCGCCGTAATCACGGAGTGCCTGATACATACGGGTGTTGCCCATGAACGTCCAAGTCATTATCTCTTTGCCCTTGAGTAAATCCACTGTAATCACCTCCAAATGGGCATGAAAAAAGAGCGGCTATGTAGTCGCTCTTAAGTATAAAATGTGTTGAGTTCAGACCGATCAACTTGGAGCTGACGGTTTCTTTTTCAGTTCTGCGATTGCTGCATAATGTAAAATATCAAATTCATCTGGAGCGATTTTCTTCAATAACTCCAGATGTTCTTTTTCCCATTCTAAAATCTCATCTGTACTCAATGAAGCGCCTATGCCCCGACAGGCTTTCATCCTGCCGTTCCAACTCTCACGTGTGAAATGCACTTTTAATGGATATTCCTCATGATAAATCAATTCAAATCTATCTTCGTAAGCATCATGAATCGAAATCGGATGCATAGTTTCTCCAGCGCCGCTCCACTTCGGACTATATTTTAATACCAGGTCTTCACTTGCACCGGCAATGTTGTCTTCATATGGTAGCCACGCCATATATAAAAGAAGCAATCTCCTTTCGTCTTTAAGGATTTTATCGAATAAAGCGGACGTTATCTTATGGTCAAAATACCAAAAGCATTGACAGGCTGTGATAACATCAAAACTGTTGTCAGGAAAATCAAGGTTTTCTGTAGCCGACACAAGATATTTGATATGCATATTTTGGGATAGCAGCCTGGCATAAGTTATTTGATTCTCCGATATATCAGTTCCTGTCCAATCAGCGCCGTACCGATACATATTTCTGGGGATAACTCCTGTACCCGTGCCAACATCGAGAACATTCTGACCATTTATACACAATTTTCGCTTTATGATTTTATCATAAAATTCCTGCGGATAAATGTCACGGTATTTGGCATAATCTTCGGATGTTCTTCCCCAATCAAAGGTTTTGCCGCCATCTATAGATCTATCTGTTATCTTCATCGCTCATACTTCCAATTCCGATTTGTATTCGCGTACAACAAACAGTATACCATATCCGGATGAGAAAAGGAAGATAGTGCCGTGTCCAATCCGTGAAATTTTTATCAAGCTCATCTCTTGACACTTTCCTGCATAGGCGGTCTTAAGGTGGTAGAAGGACGCTTTAACCTAAGTACTTCAGAAAGGACGGATACGATTATGGAAAAAAGATACTACATCACTCGGGAAAAACAAGTTACAAACGTGTTTGCAAAATAGCAGCGAAAGTTGAACGACTTATAGTGATGCGGCATGCAAAACCGTTGGTTTGCCGAAACGTACTTGTCACCGTATTTCAAGCTTCAGCCGACAAATAACGGGAATAGGAATTGAACGTTACCTTATCTTTGAAGCACTTTCAATATCGTGAATGAGTAAACTTCCATTCTCTATTCTCCATTTTCTATTTTCGAGTAGAGCAGGTAATATTTCTATTCTCCGTTCTCTAAAATGCAAGCCACATACCGTCAATTATTCATTGGGTGAAAAAATCAAAACCGCACAAGTTTTTTTCACCCCAAACCCCGTTTTTTTACCCGCAATAATTGGTAATGTTCTGCCAACATGAATATATTACTAATATCTTAGCAATTTCCATTTTTTGCGGGTGAAAATTATGCCGTTGGGTGAATTTTTGGGTGAATTTTTCAAGAAGTTTTTTCACCCTTTTTCAGCCCCAAAATGCAAGAACTGATAATCAGAAATTCAAAAGGACAGCGTATTAATTGGCGCTGTCCTTTTATAATCATCAATTTATCTTACCGTAACACCAAGCTCTCGCCTGAAATTTTTTCTGACAAGTGCCGTTGTATCGGTGAAAAATTGGCGAAAAACACAAAAACGGCTTAGTCCTCCATGTAAACCTTTGCCATGACCTAATCCTCAACGGGTCTGTCGCCGTAGGAGGTCTTGCAGCTTGCGATTTCATCAACCACGTCCATACCCTCGACAACCTTGCCGAATGCGGCATACTGTCCGTCAAGGTGCGGCGCATTTTCATGCATGATAAAGAACTGTGAGCCTGCGCTGTTGGGGTTCATGGAGCGTGCCATTGAAATTACCCCTCTTTCGTGCTTGATGGGATTCTTTACGCCGTTTGCGGAAAATTCGCCCTTGATACTCCAGCCGGGACCGCCCATTCCGCTGCCCTCTGGGTCGCCGCCCTGGATCATAAAGCCTTTTATAACCCTGTGGAAGATAAGTCCGTCATAAAATCCCGATTTAACAAGCTTTGTGAAGTTTTCAACCGTGATTGGTGCAATGTCCGGATAAAGCTCCAGCGTTACCTTTTTTCCGTTTTTCATTTCAATAATTACCATAATTACATTCTCCTTTTTTGGATGATAGATGGTGGAAGATAGAGGATAGAGGCAGTGATTAGAACCCTGCAAGCCTTTGTTTGAAATCTTCATAGCCGAAAGAACGTATCAGCTCTACTTTTCCGTCAAGTCTTTTCTGATATATCGAGGGCAGACCTATTCCGTTGAAGGTGTTGTTTTTGCACATGGTGTAAATAGCCATGTCACATAGGATAAGCCTGTCACCCGCCTTTAAAGGCTCGTCAAAGCTGTATTTCCCTATAACATCGCCCGCAAGGCAGGAGGCCGCGCCCAGTGTGTAGGCGTAGGCCCTTTCACTTGGCTTTCCCGCCCCTATAATGTTGGGTCGATAGGGCATTTCCAGTACGTCAGGCATATGACAGGCGGCACTGGCATCTATAATGACGTTTTCGCCGTTTACCTCCAGTACCTCGGTAATAAGCCAGCCCGCATTCAAAGCCACAGCCTCGCCCGGTTCGAGATATATCTGCACCGAATATTTGCTTTGCAGATAATCTATCACCCTTACAAGCCTTTCAATATCATAGTCGTCACGGGTGATATGGTGTCCGCCCCCTAAATTCAGCCAGTCCATTCCGTAAAGGTATTTGCCGAAATGCTTTTCAAGGTGGGGAATCGTTCTTTCCAGTACATCGCTGTTCTGCTCGCACATGGTATGAAGGTGCAGACCGCTTATTCCCTCAAGCAGATCCTCACGGAAATCCTCGGGCTTAACTCCCAGTCTTGACCCCGCCGCACAGGGATTGTATATTTCCGTTTCAATCTCACTGTAAAGGGGATTAACCCTGATACCGCAGGTTATTTTCCTGCCCTTTTCCAAAGCAGTATTAACCTTATCTCTGAACCGCAGCCACTGGGAAAAGCTGTTGAATACGATATGGTCGCAGATTGACAATATCTCATCGAATTGGTCGGGGCGGTAGGCAGGGGAGAATATATGAACCTCGCCGCCCGACATTTCCTCACGTCCAAGGCGCGCCTCATAAAGACCGCTTGCGGTAGTACCGTTAAGGTATTTGCCGATAAGCGGGTAGGTGCTGTACATGGAAAAAGCCTTTTGAGCAAGGAGAATTTTGCAGCCTGTCCTTTGGGAAACGGATTTCAGACACTTTAAATTCTTTTCAAGAAGCGACTCGTCAACCACATAACAGGGTGTTTCGAGTTTTCTCACATCAAAGCCCAAGGAATTCATATTGCACCTCATTTTATTTATCGGCGGGTTTGTCAACCACTTCAATCACTTCAAGCTGGCTTGTAAGATTGTGGACAACGCCTCGGCGGTATTCAAGTCTGAGTGCCGCCTGTTCGGCTTTCTCCTCCTCGGTAAGCCCACCGGGAAGCTTTGACTTGCGGGCAAGCTCGTTTATTCTGTTTATTTTTTCCGGTAACATAGCTTTCAAGCCCTTTCAACTTAGTATAATGTACTTTATAAGTCCGATAGTTCCAAACACGATAATGGCAATTTCTACCAAGAAGTATATGCCCTATTAGAGGATAGAAGCAAGAGGATAGAAGAATTAA